>PLAX01000048.1 GCA_003135255.1 Candidatus Dormiibacterota bacterium
TAAGCGGTGAATGCGGCCCGCGACCTGGCCGCGGCACCCTGGCGTCGGCTTCGCGGTGGTCACCGCTGCTACCGGCGGGCGATGGCCTGAGCCGGGTTCAGCGCCCTGGCCGCCCCGCCGACGAGACCGCCTGGGCGATCTCCGGTTAGTGTCCAGGGACGTGGTGTACGAGGAGCCTGAGGGTTCCCACAAAAAGAGAGACCACCGCCATCCTTTGAGGAAGCTCTACCAACCTCGAGGAGATGACGGTGGCCACACCCAGCATGTATGCCCTGACCTGGTTCCGCAAGCAGGTGGAGGCTGCTGACGCCGACCTGTTGCGGGAGATGATCACGACCTTCGCCGGCACGCTGATGAGCGCCGGGGCTGAGGTCGCGCAGGCGATCGGCCTCGGCAAGCGGTAGGTCTACGGGATCGCGATCAGATCAGAAGCGCCAGCACCCAGCAGGCGAAGGCGGTCCACGGCAGAGCGCCATCGACGTTGCCGGACCAGCCGGCGAGGATGCCGATGACGTAGACGACGAAGAGGACGAACGCCACGATTAGCAGGATCTTGTTGCGACCGACCGAGACGGAGCGATTATGGCTACCCATGAGAGACCTCCAGGGACATGCAGACTGCGCCCCGGAATCATAGAGACATCATCGGCCGATCCAAGTCGAGCTGAGCTGGCCTCCCGGATCACAGGTTGCGGCCGATCAAGCGAGCGGTGTACCTGGGCAGGCCGAGGTTGTACATCCGGACCCGACCGACCAGGTCGGAGATGCGCCCTGCGGTCACCACCAGCAACGCGGTCACCACCATGTAGCTGAGCAGCACCCAGAGCAGGTAGTCGATCTCGCTGGGCGCCAGCGGGTTGACCCCGATGCCGCGGAAGATCGCGGGCAGCGAGATCAGGACGATGGAGAGGTTGATGGTGGCGAGCCGCGTCCCCAGGGTGGTGTTGGAGAGCGCCACCCACTTGTAGCGGGGATGGTCGCGACCGATACCGATCAGCGAGGTCCGGGTGCTCATGGCCTCCTGCTCGTGCCTCGGGTCCCGGTTCCTATGCCCGCGCAGCCGGTCGACACCCCGGTCGAGGGCTCTCCCGGGGTGGGATCGCCATCAAGGCTACGCGCGGAGACCGCCGCGGCGAAGGCCGGCGTGCCCCCATCCATAATCACCGGGTCGTGCTTCCCCCCATCCTCTTCTGCGACCTCGACAACACCCTGATCGACCGGGCGGCCGGCTACCGAGCCTGGGCCGAGCACTTTGCAGGGGCGCTCGGCCGCGGCCCCGACGAGGTGGCGTGGCTGGTCAGCATTGACCACGACGGGATGCGTCCCCGCGAGCCGATCTTCGAGGAGATCCGCTCCCGATGGGGTCTCGACGACTCGGTGGCGAACCTCATCCGCCGCTATCGCCGTGAGTACCCGCGCTTCGTGCCCGCGATCAGTCCGGCGGTCGCCACGCGCCTCGCCGGCCTGCGGCTCAGCGGCTGGCGGGTTGCCGTGGTCACCAACGGCCCCCCGTCCCAGCGGGCAAAGGTGGAGGGGTGCGGGCTGCTCCCCGTGGTCGACGCCGTGGTCATCTCCGACGAGATCGGGGTGAGCAAGCCGGACCTCCACATCTTCCGGGAGGCGGCCCGGATCGCCGGCGGCGACATCGGGCGGGCGTGGCTGATCGGCGACAACCCCGAGGCCGACATCGCGGCCGCCGTGGAGATGGGCATCCCCGGGATCTGGCTCCGGAGGGGCCGCCACTGGGTGGAGCCGAGGTGGCGGCCTTCCGCGGTCGCGGAGAGCATCGAGGAAGCACTCGGGCTGGTTCCCGGTTGAGCGTCCGGTCGCCGCGCGCGCATCCGCCCGGAGCCCTCCGGCCCGCTACCGGGGGAGCCTTCCCCAGAGCAGGATCCGCTTGAAGGCGTACAGGTACGGCCGGTCGTCGCCGAGGGCCCGGAGGAGACGGCCCCGGTAGTCCTCGACCAACCCCTCGTACTCCTCGGGGCCGAGGCGCTGCCGGAAGCGGGTGAGTGAGGTGCCCTTCATCCACTCCACCACATCCCCGGCCGAGGCGAGCCGGTGCGTGTACACCTGGAGCCGGACGTGCTGGCGCTCGAAACCGAGCCGATCGAGCAGCAGGGCATATTCCTCGGGGCGAAGCACGTTGCCGGCGACGGGGTCGGCGGGGGCGTTCGCCCCCAGCCGTTCGGCGGCCAGCCCCCGGAGCACTGCGTGGGATGGATGGTCGGCATTGGCCGGGACCTGGACCGCGAGCTGGCCGGCTCTGGCGAGGGAGGCTCGCCAGCGCTCGAGCACCTGGGGATGGTCGGGCACCCACTGCAGGGCCGCGTTGCTGAAGACGATGTCGAAGCCCGAGCCGGCCCACGTGGAGACGTCGCCGGAGGCGAACGTCAGGGCGTCTCCGGCATGGGCCGCGGCTGCGGCCAGCATGGAGGCGGAATTTTCGATCCCGAGGGTGCTCCCTGCTCCGAGCTCCCGGTGCAGCGCGGCGGTGAGCCGTCCGTCACCGCAGCCCAGGTCGGCCACGCGCGGCGATGTCACGGGTTCGAGCCGCGATCGGAGGTCCCAGAAGGGCTGCTCGCGCTCCGCCGCGAAGCGGTTGTACTGCCCCGGATCCCAGGGTGACCGGCCCGGCTCCGGCTCCTTGGCGCTCATCGTGTGGAGGGAGGGTACCAGCGGGCGAGGCCGCTCTCGTGAAGAGGTCACGCCACCCGGTCGGCGGGGTCACGCCACCGGGGCCGCGTCGCACCGCCGGGTCCGGACGGATCAC
>PLAX01000224.1 GCA_003135255.1 Candidatus Dormiibacterota bacterium
TTACCTCATCGGTGGATCCGGGTTTAGGATGAACCCTCGCGCGGGCCTCGGAGAGACGCTCGGCGTGTGGCTATACTCGGCTGCACGCCGCGAGCCCCTCAGGGGATGCAGGCGCTCAAGGAGGTCGCGTCAACCGATGACCCCGGAGACGCCCACCGCCGCACCCGCGCTGCCGCCATACGCCGGCATCAGCCCCAAGGCGTACGAGCATCCTGCCGACCGAGCGGCCACCGCATTCCTGCATCGGCTGCCCTTCTTCGACCCCGTGGTCAAGAAGCTGCTCGAGCTGACCGTTGAGCGCCGGATGATGCAGCTGCTGCTGGGCAACAGCGTGCGGCTCGGAGATAGCCAGCTGCCGGAGATCTGGAGCGCCCATCGGGCCGCCTACACGACGCTCGACATCGCTGCGGTGCCGGCGCTTCACATCATCCAGGCTCCGCTCGCCAACGCCCTCACCCTCGGCGCCCACCGGCCCACCGTCCTCCTCCAGTCCGGCATCGTGCCCATGCTCGACGAGCCCGAGCTCAGGGCGGTGCTCGCCCACGAGGCCGGGCACGTGCTCTCCGAGCACGTGCGCTACCGCACGACTCTGCAGCTGCTGCTGAGCTTCACCGTGCCCCGCCTGCCGCTCATGGGACGGATCCCCCTGCAGGCCCTGATCGCAGCGCTGCTCGCCTGGTATCGCGCCGCAGAGCTGAGTTGCGACCGTGCCGCCGCCATCGTCCTCCGCGATCCGCTGGTGCCCTGCCGGGCGCTCATGCACCTGGCCGGAGGTGGACCCGAGGGACTCAACCTGGATGCCTTCATCCAGCAGGCGGACGAGTACGTCGAATGGGACGACCTCTTCGACAGGCGCCAGCGCCTGGGCTCGGAGCTGGGCTCCACCCACCCGTTCCCGGTCCGGCGGGTCTACGAGCTGACCCGCTGGGTCAAGAGCGGGGAATACGACCGCATCATCGCCGGCGAGTACGTGCACCGCGGCGAAGAGCCTCCTCCATCCGCCGAGTTCCGGCGGGCGGTGGACCACTACAGCGAGCGGTTCGGTGAGTTCGTGGAGCGGAGCGCGGGGAGCCTGACCAGGACGACCAAGCAGTTCACCCGCTGGCTGGAGTCGTTCACGGCGCGGCCTGAGGAGGCCGACGAGGCCTGACCGGTCAGCCGGCCGCGGCGGGCGGTGCCATCAGCTGGCGGAGCACCATCTGCAGGATGCCGCCGTGGCGGTAGTAGTCGAGGTCGGTCTCCGAGTCGAGGCGGACGGTCGCCTCGAAGCCCACCTCCTCGCCGCTCTCGCGCCGCGCCTCGACGGTGAGCGTCCCTCCGGGCCTGGCACCGGCGATGCCACGGATGGTGAAGGTCTCGTGGCCGTCGAGCCCCAGCGACTCCGCGCCCTGGCCTTCGGGAAACTGGAGCGGGAGAATGCCCATGCCCACCAGGTTGCTGCGGTGGATTCTTTCGAACGACTGGGCGATGACCGCGCGCACCCCCTGCAGCGCCGGCCCCTTGGCCGCCCAGTCGCGGGACGAGCCCGACCCGTACTCCCTGCCGGCGAGCACGATGAGTGGCGTCCCCTCCGCGGCGTAGCGCACCGCGGCGTCGTAGATGCTCATGACCTCGCCGGAGCCGAGGTGGGTGGTGAAGCCGCCCTCCCTCCCGTCGGCGAGCAGGTTGCGGAGCCGGATGTTGGCGAAGGTGCCCCGGACCATCACCTCGTGATTGCCCCGCCGGGCGCCGTAGGTGTTGAAGTCGCGCAGCTCGACATCGTGCTCACGCAGGTAGCCCGCCGCGGGCGAGCTTGCGGCGATGCTCCCCGCCGGGGAGATGTGGTCGGTGGTGATGGAGTCGCCGAGATAGGCGAGCGCCTGGGCGGCCTCGACGTCCCGGAGCGGCTGCGGCTCAGCGCCCATCGCGGTGAAGAAGCCGGGCTCGCGCACATAGGTCGAATCCGGGTCCCATTCGAACATCGCCCCTGACGGCGACGGCAGCTCCTTCCAGCTCTCGTCGCCCTCGAAGATGCGCGAATACTCGCTGCTGAAGAGGTCCCTGCCCAGACCGCGCGCCACCGCCCCGCTGATCTCCTCGGCGCTCGGCCAGATCTCGTGCAGGAACACCGGCCGGCCGTCGGAGCCCGCGCCGATCGGCTCGCTGGTGAGGTCGATGTCCACCGTCCCCGCCAGCGCGAAGGCGACCACCAGCGGCGGCGAGGCGAGGTACGACGCCCGCACCTGGGGGTGGATGCGCCCCTCGAAGTTGCGGTTGCCGCTCAGCACCGCGCAGACAGCGAGCTCGCGGCCCTCCACCTCGGCGGCCACCTCCGCGGGCAGCGGCCCGCTGTTGCCGATGCAGGTGGTGCAGCCGTAGCCGACCAGGTCGAAACCGAGGCTGGCGAGGGGCGCGAGCAGGCCGGCCCGCTCCAGGTAGTCGGTGACCACCCGGGACCCCGGGGCCAGGCTGGTCTTGACGTAGGAGGGGGGCCGGAGGCCGCGCTCCGCCGCCTTGGCGGCGAGCAGGCCGGCGGCCACCATCACCGAGGGATTCGAGGTGTTGGTGCAGGAGGTGATGGCGGCGATGACCACGGCTCCCTTGCCCAGCTCGCGGGCCGGGGGGCCGGAGGGCTCGGCGCCGGCGGTGCCGGTGCCGCCTTCCGCCACGGGTCCGTAGACGGCCTCGAACGACTGGCGCACCTGGCCGAGGGAGACCCGGTCCTGGGGCCGGCGCGGCCCCGCCACCGAGGGTTCGACGGTGGCGAGGTCGAAGTCGAGCAGCTCGGTGAAGACCGGGGTCTCCGATTGATCCGTGCGGAACAGCCCCTGCTCCTTGCAGTAGCGCTCCACCAGCAGGACGCGGGCGGGGTCGCGACCGGTGTCGCGCAGGTAGCGGAGGGTCTGGTCGTCGACCGGGAAGAGCGAGGCGGTGGCCCCGAACTCCGGCGACATGTTGGAGAGCGTCGCCCGGTCGGGCACCGACATCGAGGAGAGGCCGCTGCCGCAGAACTCCACGAACTTGTTGACCACGCCGTGGCGGCGGAGCATCTCGGTGAGGGTGAGGACGAGGTCGGTGGCGGTGGTGCCGGCCGCCAGCGCGTTGTGGAAGCGCACCCCGACCACCACCGGGGTGAGCAGGAAGAGCGGCTGGCCGAGCATGCAGGCCTCGGCCTCGATGCCGCCGACGCCCCAGCCGAGAACGCCGACCCCGTTGACCATGGGGGTGTGCGAGTCGGTGCCGACCACGGTGTCGGGGAAGGCGGTCCGCACCCCGTCCAGCTCGCGGACCGTCACCGTGTCGGCGAGGTACTCGAGGTTGATCTGGTGGACGATGCCCATCCCCGGGGGGACGACCCGGAAACCGTGAAACGCCTGCTGGGCCCAGCGCAGGAGGGCGTAGCGCTCGTGGTTGCGCTGGTACTCGCGCTCGATGTTGCGCCCGTACGCGGCGGCGCTGCCGAAGGCGTCGACCTGGACGGAGTGGTCGATGACCAGGTCGACCGGGACCAGCGGATCGATCCGGCTGGGGTCGCCTCCCGAACGCTGGACTGCGCTGCGCATCGCGGCCAGGTCGACCACCGCGGGGACGCCGGTGAAGTCCTGGAGCAGCACCCGGGACGGGACGAAGGCGCGCTCGCGGTCCTGGTCGGGCGGTCGGCCGTCCCAGCCGGCGAGCGCGGCCACGTCGTCGTCGGTGACGAACTGGTCCCCGGCGTGCCGGAGCAGGTTCTCGAGGAGGATCTTGAGCGTCATCGGCAGCCGGGAGACGTCGCCGACGCCACGCCGGGCGAGAGCCTCGAGCCGGAAGTAGGTCAGCCCACCGGGCAGCTCCGCGCGAGCCCCGAAGCGATCCTCCGCCATGGCCATCTCACCTCCACGCGTCCGACTCTCTCGGCAGCCCATCCTGCCACTCCGGGGCTTTCACCCCGGCCTGGTCGGAGCCTTCAGCCGACCAGCGGGATGCCGGCGGCGATCAGAACCCACTCCCCGGCCCAGACGCCGCCGTGGTTGGTGTTGGCCGTGTACCAGTCCGTGAAGTCGTCCCAGCTCATCGTCTCGGTCCCGTTGGAACCGGCGGGCGGGGTGCCGCTGACCCCGTAGGCGAGCGGGTCGTCGACGGTGACCGAGAGGGGCGGAGCGTCCGCGCCCGCCGCGCTCAGCGTGACGCCGGTGACCAGGACGTAGTGCACCCCGCCGCCGACCATGACGATGACCGGCTGCTGGAGTATGTCCAGGCTGTGCGAGATGACCACGCCCGCGGCGTCGGCGGTCGGCTGCGGGGCGTCACCGATGTCGTCCCACCCGCCGAAGCGGTCGAGGGTGACGGCGACGGCGTAGGGGGAGGCGTTCCACTCCGAGAGGGTGAAGCCGTCGTTGTTGGCGAGCTCGTGGTTCCAGAAGCCCTGTTGGATGGCGTAGTCGTCAAGCCCGTGGAGGGAGACGCCGTCCGCCTGGAGCCACATCTCGATGTCCGTGGGGTCGCACCAGTCGCCGTCCTGCTGGGAATGGTAGGCGATGGGAATCTGGACCCCGGAGAGGCTGACCAGGGGGGTCTCCGCCAGAGTGGGCGTCGTGGCCGGCTTCGGCGCCGGGGTCGCGGTCGGCGCGGGGACCGGCCTGGCCGTCGCCAACCGGCGGATGGCGAGGACCGATGTCGACGGCGAGTGGACGGCGGCCTGGCCGCCGGTCGGCGAGGTGGCCCGGCCGCCCCAGGGGGCGAGCACCGCGATCAGGGCGGCTCCGAGACCGATGGCGGAAGCCAGCACAAAACGGCTCCCGGGGCGGTGAGTCATGTCGACACCCTACGCCCCGAAGCTTGCGAGCAGATGAGAAAGCCGCGAGGGTTGGATGAGAGCTCCCTGAGAGGCACGGCCGGCCACTAGGCGGCGGCGGTGGCGCAGTACGCGTCGTAGGCCGCCTTGAGCGCCGGATAGCGCAGGAAGATGATGTGGGCGTACTCCTGGGTGAGCGGCCCGGGCGCCCGCAGCAGGTGCATCCCCACCTCGGCGGGGAGGTGATCGGCCTTCCGCCAGTTGCACCGCTTGCAGGCGAGCACCACGTTGTCCCAGCGATCCGGCGCACCGCCCCGGGAGACGGGGATGACGTGATCCACGGTGAGCTCCGCGGGAACGGCGACCATGCCGCAGTACTGGCAGGTGTTGTCGTCGCGAAGCAGCAGATTGCGCCGGTTGGGCCGGAGCACCCGGCGTGGGACGTGGATGTTGCGGAGCAGGCGCACCATGACCACGTCCTCGGGGATGCGGCGGTCCTGGAGGGCCGCCGCAGCGCGGACCTCCGCGTCCGCGTCCAGGAAGGCGACCCGCTCCTTGGTCAGCAGCACGACCAGCCTCCGATGGCTGATCACGTTCAGCGGCTGCAGTGAGGCATTGAGGAGCAGGACAGCCATGCCCGAAATTCTATGGCCTGCGCCGGAGCGAGCGGTAGGGCCCGGCGGCGTGGGGCGGCGGCAGCTCCTGGTCACCGTCGAGGACGCCGGTGAAGAGGTCTCCGACGCTCCCGAGGCGCTCCCCGATCGTCTCGATGGTCCACCGGTCGGGGCGGAGATCGGGATCGTCCAGCTCCTCCCAGGCGAGCGGGGTCGAGACCGTGGCCCCGGGCAGGGGCCGGAGCGAATAGGGGGCGGCCAGCGTCTTGTTGATGATGTTCTGCGTGTAGTCGATCCGGATCCGCCCGGCTCGCCGGCTCACCGCCCACTCCCAGCTGATCCGATCCGGCTCCACCCGCCCGATCGCCCGGGCCACCTCCTCCACCCAGCCTCGGACCCGGGCGTAGTCGGGGCCGCGGCGGAGCGGCAC
>PLAX01000203.1 GCA_003135255.1 Candidatus Dormiibacterota bacterium
GAGCTGACCGTGACCCACGAGCTGCGGCGCGACATCAGCCGGGTCATCCGCCAGAAGCGCCCCGACCGCGTGCTGGCCCAGTCCCCGGAACGCAACTGGAGCCGCCTGTTCGCCTCTCACCCCGATCACCTCGCCGCGGCCGAGGCGGCCATCTGCGCGGTCTACCCCGATTCCCGCAATCCCTTCGCTCACCTGGAGCTGCTCGAGCACGAGGGACTGGAGCCGCACACCGTCCGAGAGCTCTGGATCATGGGCAGCCCCGAGCGGGTCAACGTGTGGACGGACGTCACCGCCACGGCCGACCGCAAGCTGGAGGCCCTGCGCTGCCACCGATCCCAGTACCAGGAGTGGGCGCCGCTGGAGGAGCGGGTGCGAACCTGGCTCCACAGCGCGGCCGAGAGTGCCGGTCTCGGCGACGGCGCGTCGGCAGAGGGCTTCTACCGGGTGGACACCGGCTGATCCCGCCGCGGCCGGCCTGCTCAGGCGCTGGTCAGCAGGTCCACGGCGCGCACCCCGCGCCACGCGGGATGGTGCATGCTCGCCGCCAGATCAATCTCGTAGTGGTTGTTGCGCCCGACCCGGTTGCGGCGGACCAATCCCCCCTGCTCGAGGTCTCCCACGATCCGGTAGCAGGCGCGCTCGGTGATGCCGACGCTCTGCGCGATGTCGCGCATCCGCATGTGGGGATCGCGAGCCAGGCAGACGAGGACGTGGCCGTGGTTGGACAGCAGCGTCCACTGGCGTGGCATGACAGGGGCTTGGTCCGGTGAGGACTGCGGGGTAGGGGTCATGGGGCTCTTGGAAGCGGCGGGGCTCTTGCTCCGCGCCCGTGACGCGGAACCCGCAGCTCATCACAGAGCATAGCAACGAGTGGGCGAACGCGCGAGATGCGGGTCGCGGCCCCCGATCCGGGTCCGGCCCCCGGTCCGTCAGCCCCGGTACACCTCCAGGTGCCAGAGGCAGGTTGTGGGCCCCGTCACGTTCAGGCGGTAGCTCCCGGGACCGATGGCGGATCCGGTCGGTCCGCCGCCGGTGACGTCAGCGCTGTCGGTCCGGCCCTCGGCGATCACCTCCGGGCTGGACCCCGACAGCGCGCCGGCCTCGCTGACGGTCAGCGTCGCCCCGGTGCTCGCGGCCGCAGTCCCGGTCGGACAGGTGTACGAGAGCGCCACCAGCCACGGGCCGCCAACCGCAAGAGCACCGGCCGGCGGGAGCAGTTCGCCCCCGCATCCGATCCAGTCGAGGGTCGTGACCGCGGTGTAGCCGGAGGGAGGCGGGTGGAGGGGGTCCAGGGGCTGCTGGCCAGTCGCCAGCGGCGCGCAGGGCGTCGCGGAGAGGGTGGGCGTGGGGACCGGTGTGGCCGGCGCCGGCGAGGAGGCGCTCGACGGTTGGGGTCGCGCGGTCGGCGACGGCAGCGCAGCGGAGCTCGAGGATGGCGGCGCGGTGGCGATCGTGGGGATGAGAAACCCCGCCACCCAGTGGGCGGTCGGGAGGCCGATGCCCGCCCCCAGGATCACTCCCGCGGTGAGGCAGAGGACCGGCGCGAGCCGGTGGGCGGTACGGCGCAGAGGTGCCATCGCCTACGCGAAGACCGACCAGAAGACGACGCCGATGGCAAAGCTGATGGCGGCCCCCATCACGACACCGAGCCCCAGCATCAGGAGCGGCGGCATCCCGGTGAAGAGGTTGGCCGCCGGACGCCGCGGGGGGAAATCCCCCGACGCCCCATCGCCGTCCGGCGCCCCCGGGGTGGTACCGACCAACGCGTCTCTCCTTGCTCGGCCGCCACCTCCTGCGCGCCGCCGCCGGCTCGCGACGCCGCCGGTGGGGCGGACCTGAGGCCCGACAGGCAGGCCGGGCGTCAAGTGTGCAACAACGCCGGCTTGCCAGGCAAATAGTTAGCCTATATAATTATCAAGGATGCCAGAGCTCCTCACGCCCCAACCCGCCACGTCGACGACCGCCGAGGACCTGGTGCTCGCCAACCAGCTGCGCCCCCTCCTCCTCCATCTTGCCCGCCACCTCCGCCGCCTGGTCGAGGGCACCGCCCTGACCGGGGGACAGGTGGAGATCCTCTCCCTGATCAGCCGGAAGCCGGGCGTGGGGATCAACGAGCTGGCCAGCCGGGAGGGCATCTCCGCCCCTTCGATGTCGAACGCGGTGGACAAGCTGGAGGCCGCCGGGCTGGTGGCCCGGGCCCGAGGCATCGCGGGTGATCGCCGGCGGGTGGACATCGCCGTCACCCCCGAGGGCACCCGGCTCCTGCGGGCCGCGCGCAGCAGCCGCACCGCCTGGCTCGCGGAGCAGCTCCAGCGGCTGACCCCCGATCAGCTGGCCACGTTGGAGGCTGCCGTCGACCCGCTCACCGCGCTCGTGGAGGGCAGCGTCCCCCGATGAGCGTGACCAGCGCCTCAGCTCGCACCTTCCGCAGCCTCCAGCGCCACCGCAACTACCGGCTCTTCTTCGCCGGTCAGTCGATCTCGATCTCCGGAACCTGGGTGCAGAACATCGCTCAGGCATGGCTGATCGTCGAGCTGACCCACTCCCCGACCGGGTCCCCGCTCGCCCTGGGGGCACTTGCGGCCTTCCAGTTCCTGCCCTACACCGTCTTTGGGCTGCTGGGCGGACCGCTCGTGGACCGCTTCGACAAGCGCGCCACGATCATCGCCACTCAGACCACCCTGATGCTGACCGCCGCCGCCCTGGCCCTTCTGGCCCTGACCGGGCAGGCGACGGTATGGGAGGTCTTTCTCCTGGCCGCGGTCGGCGGTGCGGTGCAGGTCGTCGACATGCCGGCTCGACAGGCCTTCGTCTTCGAGATGGTGGGCCGGAAGGAGCTGCCCAACGCGGTGTCGCTGAACGCCTCGCTCTTCAACCTGGCACGGGCGGCGGGGCCGGCACTGGCAGGGGTTCTCATCGCCACCGTGGGAGTGACCATCTGCTTCGCCGTCAACGCGGCCAGCTTCCTCGCGGTCATCGCCAGCCTGCTGCTGATGCGCACCTCCGAGCTGTACGGGAGCAAGCGCGCCGAGGAGCAGCAGGGGGTGTTCCACAGCCTCGGAGAGGGGGTGGTCTGGGTGGTGCACACTCGCGCCGCCTGGCTGACCTGCGGGCTGCTGCTCGTGGTCTCCACCTTCGGCATCAACTTCAGCGTGCTGCTCCCGGTGCTCGCGACCGTGACCCTCCGGTCGGGACCGGTCGTGTTCGGCATCATGACCGCCTGTTTCGGCTTCGGAGCGCTGATCGGAGCCCTCTTCACCGCCGCGGTGGGCAGGCCGAGCTGGCCCATCCTGCTCGGGGGAGGCGCCGCCTTCTCCGCCCTCTTGATGGTCCTGGCACCGCTCCACTGGGTGATCGCCTGCGGCGCGATGCTGGTGGTCACCGGCGTCGCCTTCACCACCTACACGTCGATGAGCAACGCCACGGTGCAGCTGGCCGCTCCCGACCGGCTCCGCGGCCGGGCGATGGCCTTCTACGGTTACATCTTCACCGGGGTGCCCGCGCCGATCGGCGGTCTCCTCGCCGGGTGGTTGAGCTCGGTTGGGGGCACCCAGCTGGCATTCCTGGTCGGCGGTGGCGTCAGCCTGGCGGCGGTGTCGGCGGCTGCCGGTGTCCGGCGCGGGGGCATCCGGATGCCGAGGCGCCCGAGCATTCCGGCGACGTCCGGGAGGGCGAGGTCGTCCTCAGGCAGCGCCAGGCCGGCACCCGCCATGGCGGCGAGCAGCAGCACCTCCGTCACGAAGTAGTAGTTGAAGAACGCCTGCTTGGCGAGGATGAAGGCGGCGACGTTGAGCAGCGCAGCCTGCAGAGCCAGGTCACCCTCGCAGCGCGGACGCCCGCGCCAGGCGATCCAGGCCGCTCCCACCGCCAGGGGAAGGAAGGGGAGCACCGTCGGCAGCTTGATGCGGGTCAGGGAATAGAGGAGCGCGGCGAGGCTCAGGGAGTCGGTCCGGAAGGGCAGGTTGAGCTGGTAGCCGACGAGGCTGTAGACGAAGGTCCCAACCCCAGTGATGAGGGCGAAGGGAACCATCACCACCAGCGAGAAGAGCACCGCCAGCACGATCTCGCGACGGCCCCGCCTCGACCACAGGAAGGCGGGCAGAAGCAGCACCAGTGAGGTGAACTTCACCATCACCCCGGCGGTGAGCGCCACCGTCGCCCAGCCGCGGTGGTCGCGCCGCAGCGCCAGCCACCAGACGATGCCGGCCATCATGTAGACGTCCACCCAGCCCTGGTGGACCATCCCGACCCAGAGCGGTGACGCGAGTGCCAGGGCGACGACCCGGTGGGCGTCGGAGGTCGCATCGCCCTGCTCGGCGAGACGCCAGAGACCGGCCACGGTGGCGAGCACGCAGACCATCGACATCACCCGCACGTCCCCGAGCAGACGGCCCGGGACCGCGAGCAGGGGCACGATCGGCCCGTACGGGAAGTGCCCCCAGACGAAGTTGGGCGCGACCGTCCTGAAGAGGTTGGGCTTGACCTCCACGAAGTAGCGGAACACCGGGCCATAGGGGTTGTGGCCGTGGATGAGGGCCTCTGCGGCGCCCTGGAGGGCCGTGAAGACGTCGATGTCGGCGGACCCCCAGAACATTCCGGCCGCCGTCAGTCCCACCAGGGAGACGCCGGCCAGCCCGAGCAGCACCCTGCTCAGCCGCCCCCGGGGCAGCCACGCCGCCGCCGCCGTCAGGGCGGTGAGCAGGAGCGCAAAGAGCACCTGGAGGTCCGGCTCGTGATGGAAGCGCCGGGTGTAGAGCAGGTTGGTGAGGCCGCAGCCGATGGTGATCACCATCCACCAGCCCCGACCCTGGCGCCAGCGGCCCCCGCGCAGCGCCAGCAGCGCCAGCCCCGAGGAGACCAGCACCATCAGCAGGCCGAGATGGGAGAGGATGCCGAAGCCCCACATCACGCCGAAGCCCATGGTGCCGACCGCCAGGCCGCACAGGGTCAGCCGGCCGGTGCTGGCCCAGATTCGGGAAGCGGCCGCGATGAGGCGGGCGGACCAGTGCACGGCGGGCATCCTACTGAGCCGGGGCCACGCCACGCATGCGCCCTGCGCTGCGGGCGGGCGGGGCGGGCGGCTCACCCTGCCATAGTGGGAAGCCATGGACGACCTCTACAGCGAGCATTCCGACACGACCGGCGAACAGCAGGTTTCCTGGCTCGACGTCCCCGCGCACGCCCCCGTCATCGCCAGTGACGGCACGGAGGTGGGTCACGTCCTCGAGGTGGCGGCACTCGCCAGCGAGGACATCTTCCACGGCATCGTCTTTGCCCACAGCGCCCACGGGCATCCCTGTCTGGCACCGGCGTCGGACATCGCCCGCATCACCGACAGGGCGGTCTACCTCTCCGTGGACACGGCCGCGGCAGGCGCCTACGGCGAGTTCCAGCAGCTGCACGTCTCGCGGCTCGGCCTGCGCGGCATCTCCCGCTGGAAGCACCTCGGCTGGAAGGAGTCGTCCGAGTAGGGGTTCGTCCCGCGGCGATCAGAGAGCCGCGCCGGACCCCATGCCCATCATCCCCGACCATCCGCCGCCCGAGGGAAGCGTGGAGGTGGCAACCGGCTTGGTGACGGTCACCGCGGCGCCGTAGTCCGAGACGTCGAATCCCAGGCTGAGGCTCACCCCCAGCGTTCCCGTGGGCAGCGACGCCGACCCGGACGAGGGCGCGAGCAGGCTGCCGAGCGCGGAGGCCGCCGCGCCGACGTCCACGGAGAGCGACCCAGAGAGGGTCCCGCGCACCAGGCTCCCGTCCCGTGTGCTGAGCCAGAGGTCCACCGATCCGCTGCCGGTCACATAGGGTGCCAGCATGGCGAGCACCGGGGCGAGCTGGGTGCTCCCGGTGGCGCTGCCGCCCAGGGCCTGGGCCAGCTTCTCGAGGGCCGGGAGGGTGATCGAGGCGGAGTAGCGCTCGGTGCTCACACCGCTGACGGTGGCGGGGCCCTGGTCCTGGAAGCTCAGCGCCGCGACCGCGGT
Organism: Candidatus Dormiibacterota bacterium; assembly: GCA_003135255.1. Lineage (GTDB taxonomy): Bacteria > Chloroflexota > Dormibacteria > Aeolococcales > Aeolococcaceae > Changshengia. The sequence goes on from PLAX01000203.1 coordinate 5,979, forward strand.
GGTCAGGTCGGTGGAGCTGATGCCGGCGCTGGAGGGAAGCGTGCCGGAGACCTCCGCGTATCCGCCGCCATCCTGGCTGACGTAGCCGTGGCCGTCGTACTCGACCAGGCTCACGCTGCTGCTGCCGGCGCTCGCCGTGAGCTGGCGGCGCGCGCTGCTCTCCTGCTTCAGCTGCCCCGTCGCGGAGCCTCCGCTCCCGACCTGGCCGAGCGCGCTCTGGATCGACGCCGGGAGACCGCTGAGGCTCGCCGCGTTCAGGGTGAGCTGGCCGGTGAAGCTCGCCTGCAGCGGCGTGGTCTGCACCGCCTGGAGGGCCGCGGCGACGGCCTGGTCCGGCGTCTCGGCGGTGAGGACCGCTCCGGGACCGCAGGCGGCCGCGAGCAGGGCGGCGGCNNCTACGCTGGGCCCGGCGTGCTCTCTCTCGACGGTTCTCCGCTCAGCCTCCGCGACCTGGTCGGCGTCGCCCGCGACCGGGAGGCGGTCGAGGCCGGCGACGGCGCACGCCGGCGGATGGCCGCGTCCCGGGCCCTGGTGGAGCGGCTCGACGCCGAAGGAGGCCCCGTCTACGGGGTCAACACCGGCTTCGGGGCGCTCGCCGACCGGGTCATCCCGGCGGACCAGCGGATCGAGCTCCAGCGCGCGATCCTCCGCAGCCATTCGGCCGGGGTCGGGGCACCGCTGCCCGCCGAGGTGGTGCGGGGCATGCTCCTGCTCCGGGCCCGCAGCCTGACCGCGGGCTACTCCGGGGTGAGGGAGAGCCTTCCCGAGGCGATCTGCGCCCTGCTCAACGCCGGGGTCACCCCCTGGGTCCCCGAGCACGGCTCGGTCGGGGCCTCCGGGGACCTGGCGCCGCTGGCCCATGCGGCCTCCGTCCTGGTCGGCGAGGGCTGGGTCGACGACGGCCGGGGGGGACGCCGTGAGGCAACCGAGGCCCTGGCGGAGGCCGGGATCGAGCCGATCGCCCTCGGCCTCAAAGAGGGGTTGGCGCTGATCAACGGCACTGAGGGGATGACCGCCATCCTGGCCCTCGCCATCCACGACGCGGAGGCCCTGCTGGTGGCGCTGGACTGCGCCTGCGCCATGACCGTCGAAGCCCTCCTGGGCACCCCGCGGGTCTTCGACCCCGACGTGGTCGCGCTGCGTCCCGCGCCGGGGCAGCAGGCGAGCGCCGCCAACCTCCGGGCCCTCCTCGACGGCTCCCCCATCGTCGCCTCCCACCGCAGCTCGCACCACGCCGTCCAGGACGCGTACTCGCTGCGCTGCGCCCCCCAGGTCCACGGAGCCGCCCGCGACGTCCTCGGGTTCTGCCGGCAGACGGTGGAACGGGAGATGGCGAGCGTGGTCGACAACCCGGTGGTGCTCGCCGACCGGGGAGCGCTCTTCTCGACCGGGAACTTCCACGGGCAGGCGCTCGCCTACGCCGCCGACCTGGTGGCTGCGGTGGCCGCGGACACGGCCGCGATCAGCGAGAGGCGGACCAACCGGCTCCTCGACCCCTCGAGGTCCCGCGGTCTCCCCGCCTTCCTGAGCCCGGAGCCCGGGCTCAACAGCGGCCTGATGATGGCCCAGTACACCGCCGCGAGCTGCGTGACCCAGCTCCGCCAGACGGCCACCCCGTACGCGGTCCAGAGCCTCGACACGAGCGGCGGCCAGGAGGACCACGTATCGATGGGCTTCGCCGCGGCGCTGCGCAGCCGGCGCAGCCTCGAGCTGCTTCGTCAGGTGGTGGCGGTGGAGATGGTCTGCGCGGCCCAGGCGCTGGAGCTGCGGGCTCCCCTCCACCCCGGGCCCGCCACCGGCGCCCTGCTCGCGTCGCTGCGGGGGCGGGTCGCCCACCTGGACGCCGACCGGGCGCTCGGGCCTGATCTGGAGGCGGCAGCGGAATGGCTGCGCGGCGGCGGATGGCGACAGGCGGTGGAATCGGCGGCGGGCAGCCTGGCGTGACCGGCGAGCGCAAGCCAGCGGTGGTGGCGAGCCTGCTCGTAACCAACATCGGCCAGCTCGTCACCGGCGACCCGCGGTTGCCGGCTCCCGGAGTCGTCGAGGGTGCGGCGCTGGCGGCGAGCGGGGACCGCATCGCCTACGCGGGGCCCACGTCGGGCCTCGACGTCGCGACCGGGCCGGACACGATCGAGGTCGACGCCCACGGGGCGGCGGTGATCCCCGGTTTCGTCGACGCCCACACCCATCTGGTCTGGCTGGGGGAGCGATCGGAGGAGTACGCGCTGCGCGCCGGAGGAGCCTCGTACGAGGAGATCGCGGAGAAGGGGGGTGGCATCCGGAGCACCGTGGCCGCCACCGCAGCGGGCACCGTCGAGGATCTGGCGACCGCGGCTCGAGAGCGAGCCCGCCGCATGCTCCGGTTGGGCACCACCACCGTCGAGATCAAGAGCGGATACGGCCAGAGCCTGGAGGCGGAGCTGCGCCAGCTTCGAGCCGCCCGGGCGCTCGGCGAGCAAGCGGACCTGCCCGACGTGGTCACGACCTACCTCCCCCTTCACGGGCTTCCCGACGGCGACCGCGTCGAGTACCTGGAGGGTGTGCTCCACGAGGGACTCCGCGCCGCCGCCCCCCTGGCCGGCTTCGTGGACTGCTTCTGCGAGACCGGTGCCTGGGGGGTCGACGAGTGCGAGCGGCTGCTGGTGGCGGCGCGGGAACACGGGCTGCGGGCCAAGGTCCACGCCGACCAGCGCAGTCACAGCGGCGGGTCCGCCCTGGCGGCCCGCGTCGGGGCGGTCTCCGCCGACCACCTGGATCACGCCGACGACGAGGACCTGCGCGCCCTGGCCGTCGCAGGGGTGGCCGGGGTGCTCCTCCCCGGGGCCTCGATGGTCCTGGGCGGTGCCCCGCCGCCGGGTCGCCGGCTGCTGGAGGCCGGGGCCACGGTCGCCCTGGCCACCGACTGCAACCCGGGCACCTGCTGGTGCGAGTCGATGCCCCTCATGGTGGCGCTGGGCGTGGCAACCGCCGGCCTCACCCCGGCGGAGGCGCTGACGGCGGCGACCGCCGGGGGTGCCGCCGCCCTCGGCCTCAGCGACCGGGGCCGGCTCCTCCCCGGCCTGCGCTGCGATGCCCTGGTGCTGGAGACCCCCCGCTGGCTCGACGTCGGCTACCACCTGGGCGCCAACCCGGTGGCCCAGGTGATCGCTGCAGGGAGGCTGGTCCGGCGCTGACGAACCCCGCGACATCGGGGGCGTGGATGCCCGGTGCCGCGACACTTCCCGCCCGTGGACGGTGTCATCGGTACAAATCGCGAGTGCTAGGGTGGGAGCGTGGCTGCCTCGAGGATCCACGCTCCCGTCGATGTCGGTCTGCGGCTCTGGGAGATGGCCGACGCCGAGGAGCTGGCGGCGATGTACGCGGCCTCGGCGACCGAGCTGGCGGGCGAGGAGCCCTGGTGCGGCCCTGACTTCCTGACCGCCGCCGGGCAGGGGGAGCGCGTGCGGCGATGCCTCGCCGACGAGGCGGCGGAGGGATTCGTCATCACCGTCTCCGGCGCCATCGCCGGCCACCTCTCGCTGGATCGGATCCGGCGCGACATCCTCCAGAGCGCGGACATCGGCTACTGGGTGGCCCCCCGTGCACGGCGCCACGGGGTCGCCACCCGGGCCATCGGCCTGGCGGTGGCACACGCCTTCGACCGCCTGGGCCTGCACCGCATCCACGCGACCACCGACCTCGACAACGCTGCCTCCTGCCGCGCCCTGGAGGCGAATGGCTTCCGGCGGGTGGGGGTCATCCACGACTTCGCCTTGGTGGGCGGCCGCTGGCGCGACGGTCGGCTGTTCCAGCTCACCGCCGACGAGTGGCGGAGCCTCTCCGGGGGTCGGCTGCGGACCCGGGGCGGGGCGGGACCAGGGGGATTTGAGTCATAGTCTTCAACATGCCAAAAGTTCGAACCACCCCAATCGCGACGCAGGGTCGGACGCTGGTCATCCTTCCGACCTTCAACGAGAGGCCAAACCTGGAGGCCCTCGTGCTGGCCATTCGCAGCGAGGACTGCGACGTGCTGGTGGTCGACGACAACTCTCCCGACGGCACCGGGGAGCTCGCCGACCGTCTCGCCGGCAGTGACCCGGGCGTCCTCGTCGAGCACCGGGCCGGGAAGTTGGGACTGGGGAGCGCCCACATCGCCGGACTGAGGCGCGGCACGGAACTCGGCTACGCCCTGCTGGTGACCATGGATGCCGACGGCTCGCATCAGCCGCGCCACCTGGGCCCGATCCTGGCGGCGGCTCGGCGTTCCGGCGGTGTCGTGATCGGCTCGCGCTACGTGCGCGGAGGATCGATCGTTGGCTGGAACGCGCGCCGCAAGCTCCTCTCCCATTCGGCCAACCTGTACTGCCGCACGCTTCTCGGCATCCGCGTCCACGACTGCACCTCCGGATATCGCTGCTACCCGCGGCGGGTGATCGAGCGCATCGACCTCGACCGGATCGTCTCCGACGGATATGCCTTCCTCATCGAGCTGCTGTACCGATGCTTGAAGGCCGGCGTCCCGGTCACTGAGGTCCCCATCCGATTCCAGGATCGGATCGCCGGGACGTCGAAGGTGTCGACCGCGGAGATCACCAAGGCCCTCAAACTCGTGCCCCGCCTGCGCTGGCAGAGGGCAGCGCCTCGGGGGCTGGAGGTCGTCTCCGCCGACCCCGAGATCGAGCTGAACGGCATCGCGGCTCGGTCTCCCGGCCAGGCGGGAGACGGTGCCGCCAGCCCGGTATCAGCGACCGGCGACGGTGGGCCAGGTCCGGACAGATCCTGACCGGGTACCCATCAGCCGGCTGCTCTAGTCAGCATGGAAGCCGG
>PLAX01000158.1 GCA_003135255.1 Candidatus Dormiibacterota bacterium
CTGGTCCCGCCCACCCGGGGCCTCGCCTTCTTCGCCGAACCCGGCCGCCAGGGTGAGCTCGACGCCTGGTGGTCGGCCGAGGTCCCCGGCTCGGCCCACCCCGTCTACCTGGTGATGGACGCCGAGGGGCTGGAGGGGTGGCTTCAGGGGGTCGACGGCACCTTCTACGTCGGTGTCCGGGACGCTGGCCGGATGGCTGCCTACGCAGCCGACCCCCGAGCCCGCCCCTTCACCTGGACGGGCCCCCTGGATTTCGCCACGGCGGTCATGCAGGACCACAGCACGGCCCGGAGCGGTGGCCTGGCCGTCTTCGATCAGGCGGATGCGCTGCGGATGGCGGCTCTCGGCGGGCGCCTTCCACTGCGGTCCGAGGCACAGCAGGGCGGCGCGCGCGCACGGCCTGGCGCGACCGACCTTCGTCTCAGCGCTCCCCCGGTCGCGCCGCCCGCGCCCCCGTGCCCGAGCTCCCTCGCCATGGCGCCGGCCGGGCCCCGGCCCCCGAGCCCTCCCGCGGTCGCGCCGCCCGGGCCCGCTGACCGGCGCGAGTCACCGAGCGCCTCCCCCCGCCGCGCGGGCAGCGCTCTGCGCCGTCCGGGTGTCGGGGCGCTCTCCGCAGTCCTCCGATCTCGGAGGGCGTTTCGCCCGCGTCCGGATGCCGATCTGGCTCAGCAGCTCGCCGGGCGCGGGACCACCATCGTGGTCACCGGGTCACGCAAGGGCGGGGTGGGAAAGACCAGCTTTGCGGCTGGGATCGCGATCGCTGCCGGCACGGTGCTGGACCAGATCGGCCACATGGCGTGCATCCTCGATGCAAACATCGCCAACCCCGACGCCTGGGGGCAGATGAACCTTCCCGCCGAGGCGGCCACGGTTCGCGACACGGTCGCGGCGCTGCTCGGCAACCGCGACACACCGCCCCCGGTCCACGCCACCACCCCGGCCCTGGCGTGCTACCCGGAGGTCCGTGACGCGACTGAATACTCGCGGACCGCGATCCGCCGCCTGGCGGAGCACCTCCGGCGCCGCTACACGCTCATCGTGATCGACATGTCCAACCGGCTTCCCGACCCGACGGCGGGGCCGGAGGCGGCGGTGGCCGCCTACTGGCTCGAGGTGGCCGACGCCCTCGTCCTGCCCACCACGTCGGCTCGGGCCGACTTGAACGGTGCCCTCGACTACCTCGAGGTCGGCGGCCTTCCCCCGACCGTGGTGGCGTACATCGTCCCCACCTCACGGCGGCTGCGCGACAACCCGGCGACCCTCGAGTACGTGCGCGCCCTCCATCAGCGGGCGCTGAGCGTGGTCGAGGTCCCGGACGACGCCAACGCGGTCCGTCTGGCGGGGATGGAAGGGGTACCGGTCGAGCAGCTCTCCTCACGTCTCCGACTCGCCTATCGCGAGCTGGCCGAGGTCATAGCAGCCATGCCGAGGCGAACCCAGGCGTGACCCGGCGCCCCGGGACAGCCAGCGGGATCGACCGCGACCCGCAGCACCTTCCGGTGCCCATCGGCGGGCTGCGTCCGCGGCGGCGGCCGCGCACCACCCCAGCTGCCTTGAGGCTCTGGCGGCGACGGGGTTCCGAACTGGTCGCGACGGCCGGGCTCCTCCTGGCGGTGGCAGCCGCGGTGGTGACGGTCACCCGACCCCCCCTCAGCGTCTACCTCGAGGACAACACCGTCCACGTCGCGGGGCTCACCCTCGCCCATCCGGCCGACAACGGCGGCCTCACCGACGGGCGTCTCTACACCGGACCGGCAACGCTCCTGATGGTCGACCGGCCCGGCGGTGCGGTGGTTGCCTCTGCCGTGACCTACCTGGAAGGGGAGAAGGTGACCGGAGTGTGCGATTTCGGGCCGCCGACCACAACCGAGGTGGCGGAGCACTGCGTCCTCGAGATCGGGGGTGCATCGGTCACCTGCGAGGACGCACTCCGCTTCGCGGGGCAGGGAAGCTGGCAGCGCAGGTGCAGCGACGGCCAGGTGCTCACGGTCACCGTGCCCGCCGGTGCCGAGGTGATACCGATGCCGTTTCCCCTGGGACGCTGACCGCGCGATCAGGAGGGCGCNNTCGACGCTCGTGAGGTCCGCCCGCCAGACCAGGCGGTTGTAGTCCTGCCACCATGGGTCGCAGGTGATCAGGGTCAGCTCCTGGCCGCCGGTGGGGACCAGCTGAGTGACAGCGCTCGGTGCGAGGTCCCAGTGCTGCGTGATCGTGTACACGTAGGTCTGGCAACTGCGGTCCTGGATCGTGACCGTCTCGCCCACCGCGAGCTGGTCGATGTTCTGGTAGTCGGGCTCACGGTGAAAGGCGATGATCACGTTGCCCTTTCCGCCTGGCGCCGGGCTGCCATACCAGTGCACCATCGAGCGGTCGTCGAGCTTGGTCCAGTCGCCGTCCACCGTCACCCCGACGTATGCATACTGAGGCAGGCCGGTGAACTCGACGAGGGCATAGGCGTCCGAATCGCTTCCCCCGCCGCCGCAGGTGGTGGTGGCCGTCCCGGTGGTCGGCGTGTCGGCCGGCGAGGCGCTGCTCGATGCCGACCCGGCGAGCCAGCTGTTCACCGCATTGACATCGTTCTGTCCGCGCGCGGTCACCGCCTGCTGCACTTTCGCCTGCTGGAGCAGACCGTGCACGGTGATGCCGACCCCGGCCAGGACGAGCAGACAACCCACCACGAGGGCGAGGCGCCGGCCCCGGAAACGCCACATCACGGCGCCACCGGGATCAACGTGGCGCGGAGGAGACCATCGCAGCCATCTCGTCCGCAAGCTGGTCCAGGGTGACCGCCATGACGCCGCGGATCACGAGGCCGCGGACCTCGTCGACGAGAATTCCCAGCGGCAGGCGCTGGACGGCCGCATCGTCGATCATGGCCTCCACGCGGGGAGACGAGCGCTGGAGGCGCAGCCGTACCACCTCCTTCAGCGCGCTGGCCATCGAGGCGACGGACGGAGCGGCGTGTGCGCCGTCGTCGCCACCCTCGAACAGCGCGAAGGGGTTGAACGGCTCGGTCTGAGTGGCCGCTGTGCGAGCGTTGGCGGGTGTGAACGGCGCCGCGGCGGGCGCGGCGGGCGGCTCGGCCCCGGCCTCAGCGCGCCAGAGAGGAGTTGTCGACCAGTCGATGCCGACCCGGATCGGCGGCGCGAGCGTGATCGGAGCAGCTGCCGGCTTCTCCTGCGCCGCGGCCGGCGGGGCCGGCTCGGGTTCCTTCGGAGGAGGGCTGGCCGCCGGAGCGGGGACCGGCTTCAGCACGGCCGGCGCGGTGGGCGGCTCGCGGCGGACCCAGATCGTCCCCCGCTTGGTCGCGGCGAGCGGATCCAGCAAACCCGCGGGACCGAGCTCCGGATGGGCCTCGGTGTAGGTGGCGACCTGGCGTCCGTCGAGGATCAGAGTGACCCCCCGGCCCACCGGCGTGTCCATCTCGACGACGAACAGCCCATCACGGCTGCAGAGGTCGGCCAGCAGGCCCTTCCAGTCGGTCCACTCGAGCCGGAGGTCCTCGTAGCAGGGGGTGCCCCGATAGAGGGACGGCGCCACCGCCACGACGGCGCGGTCCAGCTGGTACGCGCTCATGGTGGCGTCGGTCCATGTCGAGATGAGCTGGAGTGCCTGCTGTCCCTCGAGCCTCTTGCCATCCTCGAAGGCGTACACCTCGAAGATGTTCGACTCCTTGATCAGGATGACACCCGCCGACCCGGAGCGCCTGCTCACGAGCGCGCCGTCGCCGATCACCGGCTCGAGCGCCTCGATCACGATCGCGGGCGCCGGGATCCCGTCAAAGAGAGCGGTGCCGCGGGGAAGGATCGGGATCAGATCGTGGGCCCCCGGGGTCCAACCGGCGAACTTGTCCGCCGCGGAGCCGGGCTCCACCGTGACTCCCTCGCGAGCCAACGTCTCTGGCCTGGGTCCGCCGGTGACGGGGTTGTTGTCGTCCATCGCAGACATCGTAGTCTGACCGCCGCGTTCTACCCCGTAATTACGATCCTGTCGCCAGAGCGCACGAGATGAGCACGATCTTTCCCATCTTGCCACCGGCTTGGAAGCGCGCGTAGGCGTCCGGGGCACTCTCCAGGGTAAAGACCTCGCCCACGATCACCCGGAGCTTCCCCGCCTCCACGAGCGGCAGCAGCTCGGCCTCGACCCGCCGCGCGGTGAGGGCCTTCTCCTCGAGCGAACGGCTGCGGAGGGTCGAGCCCATGACTCGCCCGCGCCGGCCCATCAGCGTGAGCAGGTCCAATGCGACGCGGGCGCCTCCACCAACCCCGATCACCGCGATCCGGCCTCCGGGGGCGAGCGCGGGCAGGTTGGCCTCGAAGCCGGGCCCGCCCACCAGTTCGAGGACCACGTCATAGGGGCCGTGCGCCCCCGCCTCCGACGGATCCACGACCTCCGCGCCCAACTCGGCCATCGCGGGGCGGAGGTCGGGCTTTCGGACGCTGGCCACCACCCGGGCGCCGATCGCGATCCCGATCTGCACCGCCGCCGTACCCACCCCACCGGCCGCGCCGGTCACCAGCAGGCGCTCCCCACTCTGGAGCTGGCACTGCGAGGCGAGGGCGTCATGCGCGGTGGTGAAGACCTCCGGGAACCCCCCGGCGGCGGGCCAGTCGAGCGCCGCCGGCGCCGGCATCGCCACGCTCTCGTCGACGATGGCCAGCTCGGCCTGGGCGCCGCCTCCGACCAGGGACATCACGCGGTCTCCCGGGTGGTGGCGGCTCGACCCCTCCCCGAGGGCCACCACCTCCCCGGCAAGCTCCATCCCCGGGATGTCGGCGGGCACGCCGGGCGGCGCCGGGTACAGCCCGCGCAACTGCATCATGTCGGCGCCGTTCAGCCCGGCGGCCGCCACGCGCACCAGGAGTTGACCCGGGCCGGGCACCGGATCCGGCCGATCCTCGACCGAGATCCTCCCGCCGGCGATGGTGACCGCGCGCACAGTGTAGGTCTACCGCATTGGCACCACGGCCCGCTCCACCGCTGACGCTCGCCGTGATGGGCGCGACCTCGGTCTGCTCCTGCGTCTCGCCGCGGACACTCCACACCTGCAGCACACAGGCGGGCCGCGACGAGAGCTGCACGGCCGGCACCGGTTGGCCACCGGTGCCGGCCGTTGTGACGCTCCGCCTTGGGGCGTGGTCGTTCAGCTCGCCACCGGCAGCGCCGCCCGGGAGGTCTCCTCCGGTTCCTCGGTCGCCAGGTCCTCGCTGGGCCGGCGGGCCGTGAGGAGCTTGACCGATTCGGCCACCACCTCCGTGCTGAAGCGGCGGAGACCATCGCTGCCGGTGTAGTCGCGGGTGCGCAGCTTGCCCTCGACGTAGACGCGACGTCCCCGGGTGCAATACAGCGCGCAGACCTCCGCGAGCCGGCCAAAGCAGATGACCGCGTGGTACTCGGTCTCCTCCTGCCGGTTCCCCTCGGAGTCGCGCCAGATGCTGTTGGTGGCGAGACGCATGCGCGTCATCGGCTTGCCGCTCGATGGCAGGCTCTCCGCGTCCTTGGTCAGATTGCCGATGAGGATCACCCTGTTGACCATGTCCGTCTCCTTGACTGATGGCTGATGCTGGCTGCCCATTCCGCCGTGCCGGGCAGAGGGGGGTTCACGTGGTCATCGCGGCGCCGGCCGGGGGCACGATGTAGCCGTCGATGTCAGAGGTCGCGAACGTCAGCGACCTGGGCTGGGTGTCCCCCTCCGGCCAGTTCTCGGATGAGAGGGTCACGGTCCCGACGCTCTGATCGACGGCGGTCACGATGCCCACGTGCCCGTCGTCGGATGCCTTGCCGTTGCGGGTCTGAGCGCCGGCGGCGATGACGGCCACGTCTCCGGGATGCACCGCGACGACGTCGGCGCCGCTGATGGTGGTGAAGCCGGAGCGGCGCGCGTCGATCAGCCACAGGTCCGCGTTTTCCCAGTCCGACGGGATCCACGGCAGTTGCGAGGCCACATACGCCGTGCACTGGCCGGCGGGATACCCCGTGCCGCCGCTGGAGGCGGTGGCGGCGCCCCCGAGCGCGCTCAGCCCGATGACGAGCGCCGCGGTGATGGTGGCGATCGCGCGCAGCATACTCATGACCGGTCAGATTCCGCGAGCCGGCAGTGGGAGTGGGATGTGGCGTGCCTGATCGGCCAGGCCGCCTCCGATCGCGGCGACGTTCGCCGGAACCCGGGCTGCCGAGGCCAGGAAACCGGGCACCTTGAGGCTCACCCAGAGCGCCGCCAGCGCGTAGAGGGTCGCGGCCAATCCGCTACCCGTGGCGAGCCCGGTGACCGTCGCCACCCGGAGCACCATGACCTGGGCGGCCTGCATGAAGAGGGCGACGACGAACAACCGGCCCCAGGTCCGGGCGTATCCCCTCGTCTCCGGGAGGATGGTGGCCAGAGCCGCCAGCGGAGCGGTGGCGATCAGCACCTGGAGCACCGCCATCCGGATCACGTACGAGATGGCGAGGAGTGCCACCGTGACCACCAGAGCCAGCACCACCACGATCTCGAACAGGTCCTGGGCCAGGCTCGAGCTGGTCAGAGCCGATGTCGAGAGCGGGTCGGTCCACGGCATCGGGTTGCCGCCGGCCCCGGCGGCGAATCCGGTCAGCGCGTTGTTGAGGTCGATCGCCATCTGCATCAGGCTGAGCGAGGCGTGCATCAGGATCACGCCGACCAGCACCTTCGGCAGCATGGCCCGGAGGGCGTGCTCGGAATACACGCTGCGCTCCAGAACCGCGCGCAGTGCGATGACGACGACGACGAGAGCCAGCAGCGCGTCTCCGGCCAGGCTGACGTCGTGGTTCAGGCCGGCGAGCGCGGCGTTGGAGGTCAGCGGCTCGGATCCCGGCCGTGTCACGTCCACCGTGCTGAACAGGTAGCGATTGAGCAGCGTGAGGACGTCGTTGCGCCCGCTGGAGGAGAAGTCACTCAGCAGCTGCCCGATGACGCCCCCGAGGCTCGTCGACTGCGCCGCGATCAGCGCCGTGCCCACGCCCGCTCCTCAGTGCATGCCGTTGGGGATGGTGGCGAGCAACGCGTGGGTGAGCGTCCCGGCGAGCTCCGCCCCGATCGTGCCCATCACGATCCGGCCGATCCACCGCTTGGCCTCGTACGCGTTCCGCTGGTCGGCGGCGACGATGCGGTAGACGAAGGCGGTCAGGAGGGCCAGCGTGCCGATGCTGGCGACGATGCCCTGGGCGAGCGAGACCCAGCTGTTGACGAGCGCGGTCAGCGAATCCATCCGAGCGGCCTCCCGAATGCGCGTGTGGCAATCGGCCGCCCCTCCGGCCGCCGGCCGCCGAGAGCAGCCGACGCCGGGCATATTACACAGGTATGTAGTAGTGCGTCAACCTAGGATAAAGATGCAGCGACAGTGCATATACATGCTACCCTGATCCCATGCCCGAGCTCCCCGCCCGGATGCGAGGCCGCGTCCTCTATCACCTCCACAGCCTGGGGGCGGCCGGGGCCCCCGCCGCCAACCCCGACTCCGAGGCCGCCGCACCGTGCGGGAGGGGCCTGCGCCGGCTGGAGGCATGGCTCGACCACGTCCGGGCACTGGGCTGTGGCGGGGTGCTGCTGACCCCGATCTTCATCTCCTCCACCCATGGCTACGACACCGTCGACCCCTTCCGGATCGACCAGCGCCTGGGTGACGAGGGGGATTTCGCCGCCTTCGCGGACGCCTGCCACGGGCGCGGCCTGATGCTCATCCTGGACGGCGTCTTCAACCACGTGGGACGCGCCTTCCCGGCCTTCCGGGACGTGCTCTCCCGCGGCGCCGCCTCGCCTTTCGCGCCCTGGTTCCGCCTCGATCTCGCGGCTGGTGGTCCCGATGGCTTCGCCTACGCCGACTTCGAAGGCCACCCGGAGCTGGTCGCGCTCAACCACGCCAACCCCGAGGTGCTCGAATGGGCGGTCGCGGTGTGCCGCCACTGGCTGGACCGCGGAGCCGACGGCTGGCGCCTGGACGTGGCCTACCTGATCCCCGAAGCCTTTCTCGCCTCTCTGAGCCAATCCGTGCGCGAAGTTCACCTCGACGCCTTCCTCTTCGGCGAGAAGGTCCATGGCGACTACGTGCGCTTCGTGGAGGAGAGCGGACTCCACAGCATCACCCAGTACGAGCTGTACCAAGCGATCTGGAGCTCCCTCAACGACGCCAACCTCTTCGAGCTGGCGTGGGCGCTGCGCCGTCACCAGACGTTCAGCGAAGCCTTTGCACCGGTCACCTTCGTGGGCAACCACGACGTCACCCGGCTGGCCAGTCGCCTCCACAATCCAGCCCACCTCGGCCCCGCCCTCGCCGTCCTGCTCACCGTCCCCGGCGTGCCCTGCACGTACTACGGCGACGAGCTGGCCTGGGAGGGTCGCGTCGAGCGTCGCCCCGGCGGTGACGACACGGTCCGCCCGCCGCTGCCACCCGCCCCCACACCGGCGAATGCCCGGCAGGCCGAGGCGCTCCGCCTGCACCGGGAGCTCATCGCCCTGCGCCGGGATCGCCCCTGGCTCACCGAGGCCGGCCTCGAGGTCGGCGAGGTGTCGGGCCCGCGCCTCAGCTACACCGTCAGCGACCCCAGAGGCGCCGGCAGGCTGCTGGTCACCGTGGACCTGGCCGGCGGCCCCGCACCATCATCCGAAGGGTGGAGCTCCGTCGCCGGGGGCGCGGGCTGGTCCATCGAGGCGCCGGCGTGACCGCCGTGGTGGCGGCCGCCACCGATGGGCGGGTCGCCCGGGGTCGCCGGACGCACTCCGCCATCGTCGCCGCCACGGTCGCGCTCATCGAGGCCGGCGACCCGGCCCCCACCTCGCGCCGGATCGCGGCCCGGGCCGGGGTGTCGGAGCGGGCGCTCTTCCTCCACTTCCCCGACCTGGAGACCCTGCACGCGGCTGTCGCGGAGGGCCACCTGGCCATCGTCACCGGCGGATGGACGGCGGTGGACCCGGGTCTCGCGTTCCCGGTCCGGTTGCGTCTCTTCACGCAGCAGCGGGCGGGGACGCTGGAGCGGATCACCCCGCTGCGGCGGGTGGCGCTGCGCTACGAGCAGGGGTCGCCCGCGCTGCAGGCCAGCCGCCGGCGCTGGAGCCGCCTGGCGGGCGAGGAGGTCGCCGCGGTCTTCGGCCCCGAGATCCGCGGCGCGGCCAGGCCCGCGGTCACCCTCGCCGCCGCCCAGATGGTGACCGGCTGGGGGACCTGGGACGAGCTACGGATCGCCCAGGGGCTCTCCGTCCGCGAGGCCACCGCCGCCCTGGAACTGGCCCTTGACAGGGTGCTGACCCCCGCCGCCGAGCCGGTGCCGGGCTGATCCGGCGGTTCGCGCCGTCTCAGAAGCTGGCGGCGGCGGCCTTCTGTTCCGCGGTCAGGTGCGCGGGCAGGCGGACGTCTACCTCCGCGATCAGGTCGCCGCTCGTCCCGCCGCGGAGCCGCGGCATCCCCAGGCCGCGGAGGCGGAGCCGCACGCCGTTCTGGGTCTCGGCGGGGACGGTGAGGGCGACCCGCTTGCCGCCCGGCGTGGGCACCTCGACGCTGCCGCCGAGGAGAGCCACCCCGAGCGGGACGGGGACGCGCACCCGCAGGTCGTCCCCCTCGCGGGCGAAGGTGTGGTGGGGGCGCAGCCGCACCCGGACCAGCAGGTCGCCGGCGGCCCCGCCATCCGCCCCCGGGCTGCCCTGACCGGAGGCGCGCACCTTGGCCCCGTCCTTGATCCCGGCTGGGATGCGGACCTCCACCCGGCGGGTGCCGGAGGGAGCGGTCAGCTCCAGGGTCCGGGTCGTGCCCCGGAACGCCTCCTCGAGGCTGATCTCCGCCTCCCCCTCCACGTCCCCGCCGCGGCGTGGCGTGGGCGCGGGGTGGCGCACCCGGCCGCTGCCGGCCCCGGTCGCCCCGCGGGCGGCCGCCGAGCCGCGGCCAAAGACGTCGTGGAAGAAGTCGGAGAAGGGATTGGCGGCGGTGCCGAAGAGGGACTCGAGGTCGTCCGGCGAGACGGTGCGGTACTCGACCTGGGGCCCGCCCGCGGCCCTCCGAGCTCCTGGACGGCCCGCTCCCGAGAACGCCTCGTACCCCTGAGGCTGGGAGCCCAGGTCGTCGTAGGTCTTGCGCTTCTCGGGGTCACCGAGCACCTCGTAGGCCTCGGTGAGCTCCTTGAACCGGGCCTCGGACTCCTTGCTCCCCTGGTTGACGTCGGGGTGGTGCTTCCGGGCCAGCTTCCGGAAGGCAGCCTTGATCTCCTTCTCCGTCGCCGTGCGGGGGACGCCGAGGGTCGCGTAGTAATCCCGGAAGGTGGTTGCCATATCGTGAAGTCTGGGCCGTCCCCGCTCTGGGGGTCCGACTCGTGAATACCTCGCCGCCTTTGGCGCGAAACCCCGCCACCATCCCATCACGAGATGTGACGGTGCGAGCCGCCGTCCGCCGTGGGGATGAGAGGATAGGGACCCGAGCGGGCGCCCAGTGCGCCACGAGCCCTCCGAATTCCCTTCACCTCACAGGCTGATCTCACCAGTGCCCGAAACAGTCCGGCTGACCCTGCCCGCGATGGGGGAGTCGGTGACCGAGGGGACCGTCGTCAACTGGCTCAAGCACGCCGGCGATCCGGTGAGCGAGGGCGAGACCCTCGTCGAGGTCACCACCGACAAGGTCGACATCGAGGTCCCCGCCCCCGCATCCGGGACCCTCGTCGAGGTGACCGCCGCCGAGGGCGACACCGTCCCGGTGGGGGGGACGCTCGGCCTCATCGCTCCCGGTTCCATCACGGCCGGTGACCGGCCGGCTGCGCACGCGGCTTCCGCGACCCCCGCCGCCGCCATCGGACGGGCTGCTGCCGCGCCCGTCGCGGCCACCCCACCCGCCGCCGCCCCCGCGCCCGTGCAGGCGCCGGCCGCCGGATGGGGGACCGGTACCAGCCCGCTCGTCGCGAGACCCGCCCTCAGGACCGATGCGCCGCCTCCGTTGAGCCT
>PLAX01000221.1 GCA_003135255.1 Candidatus Dormiibacterota bacterium
GGAAATCGCTGCTCCTCATCCTCGGCACGGCGGGCTCGTGGTTCCTCCTCGACTACGTCTACTACGGGAACACCATCTCCGCCCCGGTCATCCTCCGGGGGGTGGCGCCAGGGGCCAGCCTTCTCCAGTCGACGGCGTGGACCCTGATGCTCTTTGCCCTCTTCGCAGTCCCGGGATATGTCTGCGCCGTCCTCAACGTCGACCGGGTCGGTCATCGCCGGCTGCAGTGGGTCGGCTTCCTGGCCATGGCGGTCTGTTTCGCGCTGATCGGCTTCATCCCAGGGCTGACCCACGTCATCGTCCCCTTCCTGCTCATCTACGGGATCAGCTACTTCTTCACCGAGTTCGGGCCCAACGTGACCACCTTCCTGATCCCGACCGAGGTGTTCGGGGTCGGGGAGCGGACGACCGGGCACGGCATCGCGGCGGGAGTGGGCAAGCTGGGTGCCTTCCTCGGCGTCTTTCTCTTCCCCGTGCTCAGCTCGACGCTGGGCCTGGGTGGAGTGCTGATCCTCTGCTCCGGGGTGGGGGTGGCGGGCGCGCTCCTCACCCTGGTGCTCCCGGAGAAGAGCGGCCACAGCCTCGACGTCGCCCACCCGGCCGCCACCTCGGTGCTCGTCACGGAGCCGGCCGTGCAGCTCCCGGCGGAGCCGGCCGAGCGGGTCCCTGCGGAGTCGGCGGCGTAGCTCCGACGGGGCAGGACGGGCGCAGCGCGCGGAGCGTCCGCAGTTGCGAAGATTCCCCGATGGCCGGTTGGAAGGACCGCGGACCAGGGTGACCGGACTCGAGGCCGGGTTCGTCGCCGGTGCCGGCGTGCTCGCCGGCATCGCCAACACCATCGGCGGGGGCGGCTCGCTGCTCAGCTACCCGGCGCTGCTGGGCGCCGGCCTCAACCCCCTCGCCGCCAACGTCACCAACACGGTCGGGCTCGTCCCGGGCCTGCTGACCGGGAGTCATGGGTACCGCGCCGAGCTGACGGGGCAGGGGCGCCGCATCGGTCGCCTGCTGGTGCCGATGTCGATCGGCGGGGTGATCGGCACGGTCCTGCTGCTCCGGACCTCGCCGGGGGTCTTCACCCGGGTGGTGCCCTGGCTGATCATCCTGGGCTGCCTCGCCCTCCTCTTCCAGCCCCTGCTGGCCCGGCTGGTCGGAACGCACACCGGGGAGAGGTCCCTGGTGTTCCGGGGCGGGCTGGTGCTCGGCGGGGTGTACGGCGCCTACTTCGGCGCGGCGCTGGGGGTGATGCTGCTCGCCATCCTCGGCCTCTTCATCCAGGACACCCTGCAGCGGCTCAATGCGGCCAAGGTGGTCTGCACCACCACCGTCAACGCCATCGCCGCCATCGGCTTCGCCATCTTCGGGCCCGTTCACTGGCTGGACGCGCTGGTGCTCGCCGCGGGCACGGTGGTCGGTGGCGCGCTCGGCGCCATGGCCGGCCGCCGCATCCCGCCGCTCGCCCTCCGCTACGGGGTGGCGGCGGTGGGGATCGGACTGGCGGTGAAGCTGCTGGTCGCGCCCTGAACCCGATCCCGGCCTTGCGAGAATCGCCCCCATGCTGATCGGGGCCCATGTGGCGGCGCGCGGCGGCATCCACACCGCCGTGGACAACGCGCTGGCGATCGGAGCGGAGGTCATCCAGACCCACCCGACGCCGGCCCAGATGTGGCAGCCGCTCCGTCTCGAGGAGGCGGAGCGCGACCTCTACCTGCGGAAGTACGCGGCATCCGGGCTGCGCGGCCACTACCTGCACGCCGTCTACCTGATCAACCTCGCCTCGCCCAAGGAGGCGCTGGTCCGCTCCTCGGTGACCTCATTGGTTCACTACATGGAGGTGGCGGCCTCCCTCGATGCGGACGGGGTCGTCTTTCACCCCGGGTCCCACCTGGGGGCGGGCTTCGACACCGTCCTCGCCCAGGTGGCGGCGGCGATCCGTGAGGTGGGCGAGCGGAGCCCACCCGGGCGGCCCAGGCTCCTGGTGGAGAACAGCGCCGGATCGGGGGGCTGCGTGGGTCGCAGTTTCGAGGAGGTCGCGCGCATCGTCGAGGCCGCCGCCTCCGATCGCGTCGGGGTCTGCCTCGACACCCAGCACGCCTTCGCGAGCGGCTACGACGTTCGCGACCTGAGCGGGGTGGCACGGACCCTGGATGACTTCGACCGGCTGATCGGCTTCGAGCGGCTGGGCTTGGTCCACGCCAACGACTCGGCGCGGGCGCTGGGCAGCAATGCCGACCGCCACGCCAACATCGGGGAGGGGGAGATCGGTGCAGCCGGCTTCCGGGTCCTTCTCGCCGACCCCCGGATGCGGCGCGTGCCCTGGGTCCTCGAGGTGCCCGGCCCCGAGCGGAAGGGTCCGGACATCCGGCAGGTGAGCCTGTTGCGGGAGCTGGCCGGTATTCAGCCTTCCGGAGGCGGCGCCTCCGGAACACCCGCGTAGGCGACCTGCGGTCCGGGCCGGGTGCCTCCCCCTACCAGCGGCACCAGCTGCACCGCCAGGTTGTAGAGGGCGACCACCGCCAGCGCGACGATGGCGAGGATGAAGCCGATGCCAACCGTGACACTGAAGTAGGCGGACATCTGCGCGCTGATGAGGCTGGAGGTTCCCAGGCCGGCGGGGATGCCCGGCAGGCTGGAGCCCGAGACGGAGCCGAGGGCGCGCTGAGAGATCTTGTCGAGGACCTGAGTGCCCACCTGCCCCTGTTCGACGACCAGCAAGATGATCGCCACTGCCGCGGCAGCGGCCACCGCCAACCCGCGGAAGGCAAAGCGGGTGAGGCTCAGGAGGAGGCCGAGCAGCATGGCCACGAGGGCCACCAGCAGCAGCGGCTGCACGCCGAGCCCAATCTGGTTCGCGTCGGCGCTGGTGGGAAGTGAGCTCGAGCTCCCCTCCTCCTTGGTCAGCGCCGAGCAGCCGCTCGGCTCCGCGCCGGCCACGCTCGGGGCGGATCCCGCCGTCAGATCGAGCCCCGTGTAGGTCGCGAAGTTGTAGTTGTCAAGGCTGTTGAGACAGCCGGTCAGTCCCGCGGGCTCTGAGACGCTCGCCCCTCCGCCCAGCCCCTGTGAGATGGAGGAGAGCGACCCGAGCTCCGCCGTGGCGGTGGTCGTGTTGCAGGAGACCCCGGCAAAGGGGAGCAGGAAGCAGAGCCCGGCCAGGACGAGGAGCACCGGCGACACGATCCGGGGGGCCGGTTCCTTGACGGCAGCAGCCATCTCTGCGCTCCTCGTGATCGCGGTCGCGAATGGCCGCAATGCTATGCGCTGGTGGAGCCGCCTGTGTGCGGCTCCTCCAACGGCGCCAGGGCGCCCCGCGCCCAGACGAGTCCGGACACGGCGAGCTGGGCCAGCACGCTGAGCAGGAGCAGACCGTCGACGACCCACAGTCCGGCATCCGGCCCGCTGGTGACCGCCGCCGCTCCATGGCCGAAATGGCCGGCGAAGGCCTGGGCGAGGTTGGGCGCGTCCACGGCCAGCAGGACGGCGGCGCAGGTGCTGAGCACGCCGCTCGTCAGGCGGTGCCAGCGCGGTCCCCACAGAGTGGCCCCCACCGCTCCGAGGATGGCGAGGACGGCCACCAGGACCAGGGGCTGGACGCCCAGGCTGGCCTGGGCGGCGTCCTGGATCCGGGTGAGGCAGGCGGCGTTGACCGACGGAGCCGCACCGATGGCGAGGGAGAGGCCGCTGTAGGAGGCGATGCCACCATTGACACAGGCGGCCGGCAGCGTCCCCAGGCCGGGCAACCGCTGGAGCTCGGCGATGAAGACGGGCGAGAAGGAGATCCTCACCATGCCGAGGACCAGGCTGCCGAGAGCGGACAGCAGGAGCAGCAGCGAGACGAGCCGGAGGGCCGGGTCCCGCCGCCGGTTCAGAGCGGACATGGCTTGCCACGATAGCGCCCCCGTCGGTCATACTCGGCGGCCGATGGGGTCTCGTCGCAGGGAGGGCTCGATCATCAATCGCCGGGGTCTCGCCGCAGTGGCCGGGCTGGCCGCGCTCATCGCCGGCTGTGGCTACACCGGGCCTTCCGCCACCACCCTGCTGCAGCGCGCCAAGACGGCCTTCGACCAGACCAGCTCCTTTCACATCCAGCTGACCAGCACGGACACGACGGGCACCGGGACCGAGCTGACCGCCGCCGAGGGAGATGCCGTGCGCCCCGACGGGTTCACTGGGACGCTGACCGTCGAGGAGGCGGGATTCCCCCTTCAGATCAAGGTCATCTCCACCGGGGGCAAGTTCTACGTCCAGCTCCCCTTCTCCGACGACTTCGAGACGGCGAGCCCGTCGAAGTACGGGTTCGGAGACCCCGGACGGCTGCTCGATCCCAACACCGGCATCTCCACCCTGCTGACCTCGGCCCAGAAGCCAAGCATCGGCTCCTCGGTGCGGCTCAATGGCGAGTCGCTCCAGCAGGTCGACGCCACCCTCCCCGGCAACCTGCTGGCCTCGCTCCTGGTCGACGCCAACCCCAGCCAGCCCGTCGCCGCCGTCTTCTCCATCGACCTCGACAGCTACCAGGTCCGGGAGGTCGATCTGACCGGCCCCATCTTCGAGGCGGGCCACCAGAGCACGTTCCACCTGGTTCTGGACAATTATGGCGAGAACGTGAGCGTCAGCCCGCCGCCCGCGCCCTGACGAGGTGGACGGTCCGATCGATGATGGGGGGACCGGCCGCGGTGGCGGGATGAGCGGCCGGGGCGGGGACCGTGACGGAGCACCGGCACCGCGCGGCTCGGGCCGGCGGTTGGGCTTCGCGGCCGCCGGCGTCATGCTCGCGGCGGCCGACACCTACGTGGTGGTGCTCGCCCTCCCCTCGATCATGGGCGACATCGGCCTGAGCCTCAATCACCTGGAGGCGGCCACCCCGATCATCAGCGGCTTCCTGCTTGGCTACGTCGCGCTGCTGCCGCTGCTGGGCCGGCTCTCCGACATCCTCGGCCGCGCCCCGGTCTTCGCCGGATGCCTCCTGGTGTTCGCCTTCGGGTCGCTGGTCACGGCGTCGGCCCAGGACCTCACCGGCGCGGTGGTGGGGCGGGCCCTCCAGGGGGTCGGCGGCGGCGGGTTGGTCCCGGTCACCCTCGCCATCGTCGCCGACCTCTGGCCGGCCGGGCGCCGCGGCGTCCCCCTCGGCGTCGTCGGCGGCGTCCAGGAGCTGGGCTCGGTGCTCGGTCCCCTCTATGGGGCCGCCATCCTCACCATCTCAACGTGGAGGCTGATCTTCTGGCTCAATCTGCCCCTCGCCGCCCTTCTCGGCACCGGTTTCCTGCTCGCCCGACCCGCGGCCGGGACGGTGCCGGTCGAACCGGCCGGCGCCCTGGCTGACGCCACCCGGCGCGCCCCCGGGCAGCCGCCGGCCACCCGTGCCGCACCCGGGCGATCGACGGACCTCCCCGGGATGCTCCTGCTCGCTGCGGCCATCGTCGCCGGCGGGCTGGCGGTGGCGGCACCCGGCCCGCTCGCCGGGAGCGATGTGTGGGGTGTCCTCTGGGCCCCGCTCATCGGAGGCTCGGCGTGGACCACGCCGCTGGCCCTGGTCGCGCTGCTGGCTGCCGTTCTCTCCCTCGCGTGGGGGTTGTCGGGAGCGGGGGACGCGCCCCGTCTCCTCCACCTGCGGCGCGTCCCCGAGATCTGGAGGCAGGTCGACGGCCCGGGCGGTGCCCTGCTCGCTCTGGTGCTCGCCTTCGTGGTGATCAGCTTCTCCGCCGCCGACCCGAGCCAGGGCCTGGTGGCGCCGGCCGCCGCGGTGCTGCTGCCCGCCGCCCTGGTGGCGGCCATCGCCCTCGCCATCCGCGAGACCCGAGTCCCCGCCGCGCTGGTGCCGCTCCGCCAGCTCCGCGACCCCGCCGCCGCCGGCGCCCTGCTCTGCAACCTGGCGATCGGCGCCGGGCTGATGGCGGCGCTGGTCGACATCCCCATCTTTGCCCGGGCGACCGCCTACGGCTCACAGCTCGGCGCCGCCCTCGTGCTGCTCCGGCTGCTGGCCGCGGTGCCGGTCGGTGCCGTCCTTGGCGGCTTCCTCTGCGAGTGGCTCGGCTACCGGGTGACCACGCTGCTCGGGATGGCCCTGACCACCGCGATGTTTGTCCTGATGGGCGGGTGGACGGCGAGCTCCCTGGGTTCCGGTCTCCGCCTCAGCGACCCGGTGCTGGTCGGCTGCGGCCTCGGCTTCGGGCTCGCCATCGCCCCCATCAACGCGGCCATCCTCGGGGCCGTTGCCGCTGCCCGGCACGGGCTCGCCGCCGCCCTGGTGGTGGTGGCCCGCATGGTCGGGATGCTGGTCGGGATCTCCCTGCTCACCGCGATCGGGCTGCACCGCTACTACCGGGAGGCGGCCACCATCCCGTCGCCCGCCGTCCTCTGCCCCGGGCACCCGCTCAGCTGCGCCGCCTACAACGCCCTCTCCCAGCAGGCGCTGCTCGATGAGCTGCGCACCGTCTTCCTGGCCGCCGCGGTCTGCACCGCGGCGGCGGGGCTCATCGGGGCGGTCATGCTCCGACGCCACCGGGAGAGCGATCCGGGCGCGATGGCGGCCGCCCTGGGCGCCTGAGAGGAGCGATCGAGGTCTCCATGGACTTCGGTGGGTTCGCCGTCGGCCGGTGGAGCCCAAGCGTGCCGGCCGCGGACCAGGCCCTCGTACCATGTGGTGCATGCCAGCAACCGCCATCGCCCTCGCCGACTTCGACCGGTGTCTCGACGGCTTCACCCTCCTCGTCGNNACGTCCGCCAGCTGCTCGACCATGTGACCTCCGGAAACCGGATGTTCGCGGCCCTCGCAAGCGGTGAGCGGCCCGAGGGGATGGAGGGCCTCCTCCAGCTTCGCGCCCGGGTGGCCCCGGGCCCGGACGAGGATCCGGTGGAGGCCTTCCGCGCCTCCGGGCGGCAGCTCCTCGGGGTCTTCTCCGATCCCGACTTCGCGGACGGCACCTACGCGACGCCCATCGGTGAGCGGAGCGGTGACTTCGTGATCCAGATGCGGATCACGGAGACCCTGATCCACGGCTGGGACCTCGCCCAAGCCACGGGCCAGACCCCGGCCTTCCCGGAGGCCATCGCGGAGCAGACCCTCGCCACCATGCGTTTGACCCTCGCCGACCGTCCCCGCGACCCCCGCGGGTTCGGGATGGAGCAGCCGGTACCCGCGGACGCCCCGGCAATCGATCGCCTCGCCGGATTCGTGGGCCGGTCCGTCTAGTCAGCCACGGGCGTCCGGGCCTCGGTTCGAGACGGCCTGGCCGATCAAGGCAGGCCTGCCCCCG
This sequence comes from Candidatus Dormiibacterota bacterium, assembly GCA_003135255.1. Taxonomy (GTDB): domain Bacteria; phylum Chloroflexota; class Dormibacteria; order Aeolococcales; family Aeolococcaceae; genus Changshengia. Next base: position 7,251 of record PLAX01000221.1, read on the forward strand.
GCCGGCGGCGGCTGACGCCTCTACACTCCAGCCTCATGCCGGCCCGTGTGCGCCCCGTGCCTCCTCGACTCGATCTCCCGCGACTCCTGGAGGTCATCCGGCTCTCCGCCGGCGAGCTGGGGGTCGAGGCCTTCCTGGTGGGGGGATTCGTCCGGGACCGGCTGCTCGGCCGCGCGAGCAAGGACATCGACGTGGTGGTCGTGGGCGCCGACGGGGTGCCCCTCCTGGAGCGGGTGGCGGCGCAGCTCGGCTGGGCGCGACCCGCCGTCTTTGAGCGCTTCGCCACGGCGCAGATCCGCGGGGGGGAGTTCATCGTCGAGGTCGTGCAGGCGCGCGCCGAGCGCTACGACCCGGAGTCCCGCAAGCCGGACGTCCGCCCGGGGAGCCTGGAGGACGACATCGCGCGCCGCGACTTCACCATCAATGCGCTCGTGGAGACCCTCGACGGCCGGGTGCTGGACCTCACCGGCCGCGGGCTGGACGACCTCCGGGACGGCATCCTCCGCACCCCGCTCGACCCCGCCGACACCTTCTCCGAGGACCCGCTGCGGATGTTCCGGGCGGCGAGGTTTGTCGCGCAGCTCGGCTTCCGGCTGGCCGGCGGTCTCGAGGAGGTGATGCGGGCGATGGCCCACCGCGCCTCGATCCTCTCCGGGGAGCGGGTGCGCGACGAGCTCAGCCGCCTGCTGGTCTCCCCGCACCCACGCGAGGGGCTGGAGGTGCTGCGGAGCAGCGGCCTCCTCGCCGTGTCCCTCCCGGAACTGCTCCCGATGGTGGGGGTGGAGCAGGGGGGATGGCACCTCTACGACGTCTGGGAGCACAGCGTCCGCGCCGTGGAGCTGGCGCCCGCCGACCTGGTGACCCGGCTCGGCTGCCTCTTCCACGACTCCGGCAAGCCCCCGACCCACGCCATGGCCGCGGACGGGCGGCACACCTTCTACGACCATCCGCGCGCGGGCGCCCGAATCGCAGCGTCGGTGATGACCCGGCTCCGCTTCAGCGGGGAGGAGATCGATCAGGTGGGCACCCTGGTCCTCCACCACATGTGGCCGATCCAGTACCGGCCGGCGGAGGTGGGGGACGGTGCGGTGCGCCGTTTCATCCGCACCGTCGGAGAGCTGCGACCGCGCCTGCTCGACCTGGCGCGAGCCGACACCCGCGCCTCCGCCTACCCGGACGTGGAGGCGATCGACGAGCTGGAGCAGCGGACCGCCCGGCTCGACGCCGGCAGCCAGGTGTCACGGCTGCGACCGCCCCTCGACGGCCGGGTGCTGATGGAGCTGGCCGGCCGCGGACCCGGGCCGTGGGTGGGCAGGGCGCAGAGGGCGCTGCTCGACGCGGTCCTCGACGGCGAGATCCCCGCCGACGACCCGGTCGCGGCGCGCGGGTTCGTGGAGGGCCATCCCGAGCTGCTGCGCGACTGACCCCGCCGCCTGGAGTCCGAGGTCCGAGGTGACGCGTGCCGAGTCACGGGGGCTTGCGTTCAGCCGCGGGAGGCCGGGCCAAGCAGCTCCTCCAGGAACAGGCGTGTCTTCAGCGGCGGTTCCCGGCCGGAGAAGATCTGCTCGAGGAGATCCAGCGCATCGTCGGTGCGGTCGATGCCGGTCTCACGGAGGAGCATCTGGATGTCCTCGTCGTCCTCGCCGATGCGCAGCGCCATCAGCTTGAGGGCCAGGAGGTAGCGTGCGGACGCGGTGGTGACCTCGATCCCCTCGATCTCCGGCAGGGGCACGGCGCTCGGGTCGGCTCCGGGCAGGAATCCCTTCACAGCATCGTTGAGCCAGTCATCGGGCAGGCCCATCTCCTCGGCCACCTTCGCCGCCGCCTGGTAGATCAGGGCCTTGGGTTCGAAGACGGCGTCGATGTCCTTGGTGACCCGGCGCCGTGAGTACGCCAGCGCAATCGCTGCTCCGCCCACGATGAAGACCTGGCCCCGCACCCCCTGGCGGGTCAGCTCTTCGCCCAGGGCCTGGAGCGCTCGCACGATGGTCGCCCGAGTGAAGTGCTGCTCAGGCACGATCGAAGACCTCCCTCGCAAGGAGCACGCCATGACGGAGGAACGCCGCCGGAGTGTTGGCCAGCACGTAGGCGTGGAACGCCGGCCGCGATGCAACGAACCACCACGGTTCCACGAAGCGGCCGGGCGCGTTGACCCATGCCGGCACGGGCACGCCGGCCTCCTGGGCGAAGAACTCTCCCAGGCCGGCGAGGGCGGCGTCGAAACGTGGATCACCGGTGGGCGGAGGCTCAGCCGCCAGAAGGACCAGCTTCCCCGGCCGTGAGGACGGCCGGAAATCGTCCGCGAATCCGAAGAGAAGCCGCAGCGCGTCGCTGGCGCGGGAATCGGCCAGGTCGGCGCGGATGACCTGGGCGAGCTCGGCGAGGGAGGCGGCTCCCCTGCGCAGGCGCGGGCGTGCCACCAGCTCCAGATCGTGGTCGGTGGCACGGAGCAACCGACCGAGGGTGGCGAGACCGGGCTTGCGGTCTCCGGATTCATAGGCAGCGACGGCGGACTGCGCGGTCCCCGCCCGGCGAGCCACCTCTGCCTGGGTCAGGGCGGAGGCACGTCGTGCCTCCCGGAGCAGGGTGGCTTCGTCCATGTGAACCAATATATACGAATAGAGATATCGTCTGCCCGGCGCCGTGCCGGAACTCAGAAGAAGGCGCCCGACCAGGGGGCGGGCGACCAGCGGAACATCGCCGTGGCCCGGGCTACGGCGCCGGGGGTGACCTCCTCCACCCTTCCGGCGCGATGGAGGCGCTCGAGCGGTGCGTCCCCCAGGCAGACGGAACCGAGGGCGGCGAGGTCGAGGCTCAGGTCGGGAGAGGCGGAGGACGGAACGCAACTGGCGCCCTCCAGCCCCCCCTCGAGGCGGAACCGCCGCGCCGCCGCGCCGCCGGGTTCGTGGACCTCGAGGACCAGGCCGTCCTCCCGGCCGTACCGGCGAGCCGAGAGGAGCGCCGCCGGATCGAGGGGGCGTAGCCAAAGGCCGTCACTGAGGGTCTGCCGCCAGGCGCGGGGATTGGCGAGACGGACCTCGAACGCCTCGTCCGAGGGACGCCAGTACGCAGTCACCCGCCTCATGAGATCGTGCTGCAGGCAGAAGCGCCAGAGGGATGCCTCGGCTTCCTGGGTGCTGGCCCACAACTCCTCCACCTGGAGATCGCCGCGGGGACCGCTGCTCCGCGTCCAGTCCAGCTTGGTCCGGTATCCGAGCAGACCGTCCGCCGTGCCCGCCGCGTCGCGGTGAAGGGTGAACCGCGTCGCCCCGAGGCCGCCGACCTCGCTTTCGGCGTCGCGGTACCGGCGGCGAGACCGGAAGAGGGAAAGGCTGACCATCCCGTTGCGCACGGCGCAGACCCGCTCGTGCAGGCCGGAGAGCTCCGCCTGGGCGGTCGCGAGGTCGGCAATCTCCAACCTGCCTTCCTCATGGGGTGGCTCGCGAAGAGAAGCGTCTCCTGTCTCGACCTCCACCCGGGCGACCCGGTCCGCGGCCCCAAAGCCAAAGCGGCCATAGATCGGCGCCTCGGTGGCCATCAGGCCGGCGGCGGCGTCCCCGCGCTCACGGGCGTCGTCGAGCAGCGCCGTCATCAGCCTGGTCAGCACCCCCTGGCGGCGGTGAGTGGGGAGAACTCCGACCTCGGTGACCCCCGCGATCTGCAGCCGGCTGCCTCCCGGGAGGGTCAGCCGGAGATCCAGAAGCCCCGCCACCCCGACCAGCCGGCCTTCGGCGAGGGCGTGCCAGCCACGGACGGCGGCAACGTCGGCGACGTCCGCCGCGAACCGGTCCGGGGAGGGCCGCTGCCCGAGGGCGGCGTAGATCACCTCGACGAAGTCCTCCGCGTCGCCTGGTGCCGTGCGCCGAATCTCCACGTCCACTGCACGGCAATCATCCCCCAGGGCGGCGGCGCCCGGGGAGAGGGTGGACGGCGCGTAGAATCGGTCGGCCATGTTCAACCGGCTGCGCTGGTTCAAGAGCCTCTTCCACGACCTTCCCCGGCAGATCCGGCTCGCCTACTGCCTGGTCCGCGACCCGCGCGTGCCCATCGCCCCCAAGGCGGCCGTCCTCGCCGTGCTCGGTCTCGTCGTCACCCCAGTCATCGACCTGCCCGACGAGATCCCGCTGGTGGGCGAGCTGGACTCGCTCGCCGTCGCCATGGTCGCCCTCCGGGTCTTCATCGCCGTCTGCCCGCCCGAGGTGGTTGCCGAGCAGGAGCGCCTCATCGCCGAGCGGCGGAGCCGCTTCGACAACGACGTCCGTGCCGGGGAGCGGCTGGCCAGGGTGATCTGGCGGAAGCTGCGGCCTGGGCCTGACGACCAGGCCGGGACAGTCCGCACCATCGAACTCGAAACAGAGACAGAGAAGAACGGCGCCGAGGAGGCGCTTGCACGAAGGGGCGAGCTCGCATGAAGGTCTATTTCCTCAAGGAGGTCGCCGGGACGGCCCACGCCGGAGAGGTGAAGGAGGTCGCACCGGGCTTTGCCCGCAACTTCCTGCTCCCTCAGGGACTGGCGGTGCCCGCCGACGACAAGATGGTGGAGCAGATCCGCCAGCGCGAGGAGGCGACCCGCCGCCGCGCCGAGAAGGCGCTGCGTGACGCCCGCGAGGTGAGTGCCCGGCTGCGCAAGCTCACCGTCACCATCTACGCCAAGACGGGTGAGGCGGGCCGGCTGTTCGGCTCGGTGACCAACGCCGACATCGCGCAGCAGCTCAAGCGAGAGGCGGGCCTCGAGATCGACAAGCGCAAGATCGCGGTCGACCCGCCGATCAAGTCCCTGGGCCCCCACGAGGTGGAGATCGAGCTCCACCCTGAGGTCACCGAAACCCTCCGGATCGTCGTCGCCGCGAAGTGAGCACACCTCCGCAGGAACTGCGGGGGTCGGCGGCGCTCGGGCCGGCCGTGGCGTCGGGGCGCGTCCTGCCTCATGACCTCGATGCCGAACAGGCGGTGCTCGGCTGCCTGCTGATCGACGCCGACGCCATCCTGGCGGTGCGCGACTTCCTGGACCCGGGCGACTTCTACGCGGAGCGCCACGGCCACATCTTCCGCGCCGCGCTGGCGCTCTCCGATCGCGGTGAACCAGTCGACATCCTCACCCTCAAGGTGCAGCTGGAACGCGACGGCAGCCTGGCACGAAGTGGCGGGATCGAGTACCTGGCCGAGCTGAGCCAGAAGATGCCCACCGCGGCGTCGGTGCCGCATTACGCCCAGATCGTCGTGGACCACTCGATGCGCCGCCGCCTCATCGCCGCGGCCGGGGAGATGGCCCAGCTCGGCTTCGACGCCGGTCAGCGAACCGATGACATCCTCGACACCGCGGAGAGGCGGATCTTCTCCATCGCCGACTCCCGGCGGAGCCTGGAGATCAGCCACATCGCCCAGATGCTCACCGAGACCTGGGAGCTGATGGAGAGCCGGGCCCAGAGCCGGCAGATCGTCCACGGCGTGCCCACCAACTACAGCCGGCTGGATGCGGTGACGCAGGGCCTCCAGCCCGGCGAGCTGATCATCCTGGCGGCCAGGCCGTCCGTCGGAAAGACCTCGTTCGCCCTCAACATCGCCCGCAACGCGGCGGTGCTCGCCGAGCGGCGGGTGGTGATCTTCTCCCTGGAGATGAGCAAGCAGGCGCTGGTGCAGCGTCTCATCTGCAGCGAGGCCAAGGTCGACGCGTACCTGATCAGCACCGGCCAGGCGGACGCGCACGCCTTCGAGCGGATCGCGGGCGCCATGGACCGGCTCTCCCAGGCCAACATCTGGATCGACGACACGCCGGCGCTCCCGATCAGCGAGCTGCGCGCCCGGGCTCGGCGGATGAGGGCACAGCAGAAGGTCGACCTGGTGGTGGTCGACTACCTCCAGCTGATGCGCGGCGGTCGCCAGGACTCGCGCGTCCAGGAGGTGTCGGAGATCTCGAGCGGGCTCAAGACGATCGCCAAGGAGCTCCACGTCCCGGTCCTCGCCCTCTCCCAGCTCTCCCGCGAGTCGGAGCGCCGTGAGAACCGCAAGCCGCAGCTGAGCGACCTCCGGGACTCCGGCTGCCTCACCGGGGAGAGCC
>PLAX01000068.1:0-526 GCA_003135255.1 Candidatus Dormiibacterota bacterium
CCCGACCTGGAGGGGTCCATTGCCTTCTGGACGGCGGCGCTCGGCTACGTGGTTCGCAGCGCAGACATCGGCTTCGCGGTGCTGACCGATCCCGCCCGCCGCTGGTCCAACGTGTCGCTCCAGCTCTCCCCTGAGCCGAAGACGGGGTTCAACCGCGTCCATCTCGACCTCTACACCACGGACCGGGAGGCGGAGGTGCGCCGTCTGCAGGGGCTGGGCGCGGCGCCGGTGGTCCCCTGGGAGTACGCGGACGACCACGACCACATCGTGATGGCGGCGCCGGACGGGACCGAGTTCTGCGTGGTGCAGAGCGCGTACCGCCAGGAGTAGCTGGGGCGGGGACCGGGCGGCCCCCAGACCTCCGCCCGTGCCATGCCCACTACGCCCCGGCCACNNCCGCCACCCGGCCGGCACCCCCACCTCTCTCACGGAGGTTAGGGACTTCGGTGTCCCTAACTGTTCCGACACACCTGGGGTCCCCCGCCGCTCTCCCCAGCCGGGTCCCGGCGGCGCCAGCACCCGCGCC
>PLAX01000068.1:552-10996 GCA_003135255.1 Candidatus Dormiibacterota bacterium
CGCCCAGTCCCTCGCGCTCGTCACGGTCGGACAGCTCCAGCAGGGGGTCCAACCGGAAGGCCACGGCGTCGATGCCGGCACCCGGGTCACCTTTTTGGGTGAATCGGCGTGGCACCGTCTCCACGGTCAGGTCGGCGGGCTCGACGTCGGCCACCTCGTCCCACTCCAGCGGGCAGGAGACCCGCGCATCGCGCACGGGTCGCACCGAGTAGGCGCTGGCGACGGTGCGGTCCCGGGCGTTCTGGTTGTAGTCGATGAAGACCCCGTGACGCTCCTCCTTCCACCACTTGCTGGTGGCGAGGGCCGGGGCGCGGCGCTCGACCTCGCGGGCGAGCGCCAGGGCCGCCCGCCGGACCTTGGTGAAGTCGTGCTCGGGAACGATCCGGACGTTGACGTGGATGCCCCGCGATCCCGACGTCTTGGGGTAGCCCTTCAGGCCCATCTCCTCGAGCACCTCGCGCACCACCAGGGCGACACGGCGGATGTCGGAGAAGGGGATGTCGGGCTGGGGGTCGAGGTCGACGCGGAGCTCATCGGGATGGTCGGTGTCGCCGCTCCGCACCGGCCAGGGATTGATGTCGATGCAGCCCAGGTTCACCGACCAGATCAGCGCCGCCAGCGAGTCGATGACCAGCAGGTCGGCGCTGCGCCCGCTCGGGAACTGGACGGTCGTGGTGCGCAGGAAGCCGGCCTCGCCGACGGGAGCGCGCTTCTGGAAGAAGTACGGGCCGGCCGCCCCGTTCGGGTAGCGCTTGAGGACGGAGGGGCGGTCGAAGCAGCCGGTCAGGGCTCCCTCACCGACCGCGAGGTAGTAGTCGATGAGCTGGCGCTTGGTGATCCCACGTTCGGGGAAGAAGAGCTTATCGCCGTTGCTGATCGCGAGGTCCCGGCCGTCGACCTCGACGGTCTCGGCGCTCACTCGGCGGCTTGATCCGATGCGCGGCGGCGCATCCCCGCCGCCCCGCCGCGCTGCTCCCAGTCGCGGAAGCGGGCGACCACGAGCGGCTCCGCCTCCGCCCAGTTGCGGGCACGGTCCCCGGCGGGCACCTCGAGATGCCGGTTGGCCGCGTGGCTGAAGACGATGACGTCACGCTGCTCGCGCAGCAGCGCCTCGATGTTGTGCGGACCATCCTCGAGGTAGAGATCGGCGTTGACGGCGCCCTTCTCCCCCATGAAGCAGAGGTCCCAGTAGGGGATGCCGTGACGGTCCAGCCACTCGACGGTCTGGCCCACCGCCATCCGGTGGAAGTGCTCGATGACCAGCCGGTGGGTGATGATCCGGATCCGGATGCCCAGGTTGGAGAGGCGGCGCAGCGCAGGGCCGGCGCCGGCGATCATCCCCATGTCGCGGTAGAGATTGCGCTCGACCACCGCGAAGCGATGCACCTTGTGGAACTCACCCGGCTCAATGCCCCATTCGGTCATCTCCCAGCCCACGTCGGCGGGGAGCGACTCCAGGTCCCGCCCGAGCCACTCCGCGATCACTGTGCGCATGAAGGGGTAGTAGTCGGCGCAGACGCCGTCCAGGTCCACGCCGAGGACAAACTGCCGCGGGCTGTCGGCCACGGGGGAGATTGTGGCCGAATCTGCGAGATCCGTCACCTCGCGGGACCTGAACCCGTCCGCGCCTGCCGGGCCCCGGTCACCACGGAGACAAGCACGACCAGGACCACCATCCCGATCACGATCGGGAGGCTGTAGTTGGAGAGGGACTTGGCGACGTCCTCGGCCGGCTTGCCGATGAAGTAGCCGAGGGCCTCGATCTCGACGATGAATGCCAGCTCGCCGGCGGCGTCCAGGAGGATGAACTGCCAGAAGGGCATCTTCCGGGGCTCCCCCGCCAGGAAGTAGAAGACGGAGTTGGGCAGCCAGATCACCGGGGCGAGGAAGACCGCCCAGCCGGCCCAGCGGGCAAAGATCCGCTCTCCCCGGGCCAGCCGCCGGTTCCACCTGGGGTCGTTGCGACCGAGGAAGTCGATGAGGGCCCGGCCGTAGCGGCGGCCCCCATAGAAGAAGCAGGGGTCGGTGCACATGGTGATCGGGAGGGGGGCGAGCAGCGCCACCCAGATGCTGAGCCCTGAGGTCCGGACCGCGGCCCCGGTCAGGATCATCGACGCCGTGGACCCCCGGAGCAGCGCTGCCTTCACCGGCTGGTTGTGCAGGATCAGCCAGGTGCCGAGGGGCAGTCCCACGTAGTAGTAGATCGAGCTGGCCACCAGTGGCCCGACGATCAGGACGTCCAGCCATCCCCAGCGTCCCTCGATGAGTCGCTGGCGCGATGGACGGGGGGCCGTCTCGCCCGGGGACCGTGCCGCTCCGATGAGCGGCGAGCCGGTGGCGGGATCGTGGGCCGGGAGGGACGGCCGAGAGGTCACCCGGCCATTGTGGTCATGGGCGAGACCACGGCGATCACGATCAGCGCCCCGGTCACCCCGTCACGCGCCGGCGGGAGTGGAGCCGGGGAACCTCCGCAGGACCTCGGCGACACTCGGGGGCTCGTCGATGCCCTCGCTCAGATGGGGGTCCGGGCGCGGGGCCCCGGCAACCAGCCGGAGGGGGACCTCTCCCGCCCAGACGGGGAGGCTGCGGTCGGAGACCGGGTCGAGGGGTGGGCCGGTTCGGACCTTGGCCGAGCACTCGGCCAGGTCCACGGCGATCACGGTGGTGATCTCGATCTCCTTGGCGCTGGGCTGGCGCACCTCCGCCCACCGACCCGGGATGCCGTGCTCGACCACGGCCACCAGCGCGGCCCGGCGTTCCTCGAGGTCGGCGACGGCGCGTGCGCGTCCCCTCACCACCACGCTGCGGAAGTTCATCGAGTGGCCGAACGCGGAGCGGGCCAGCACCAGGCCGTCGACGTGGGTGACGGTGATGCAGACGCCGTCCAGCGCCGCGGCCAGGCTGCGATTGGTGGCCGCACCGTGGAGATAGAGGGTGTCGCCGATCCGGCCAAACCCGGTGGGCAGCACCAGGGGATCGCCGTCGATGACCACTCCGAGGTGGCAGATCAGAGCCTCGTCGAGGATGGCGTCGATGGTCTCCCGGTCGTACCGGCCGCGCTCCGGGTGCCGGCGCACCTGGACCCGCGGGCTTGCCGGTCCAGCGCTCTCGGGATCGCGCACCTCGGGCCTGCCTCCAGGGTCTGCATATATGTAATGATACAAACTGTTGAACGTTACCGAACTATTCTACATGAGCGGGCGGCGGGCCATAGACATCGCCGCAGCGGTCGAGGGAGCGGTGCGCGACGGCCGTCTCCAACCGGGTGAGCACCTCCCCACCGTCCGGCGGGTGGCGACCGAGCTGGGGGTGAGCCCGGCCACCGCTGCGGCGGCCTACCGGGAGCTGGGCCGTCGCGGACTGGCCGTCGGGTCGGGACGCGCCGGGACCTCGATCGCGCCGCGCCCCCCTCTGCATGCTGGGGTCACCGCTCGGCCCCGCCCAGGCCTTCGCGACCTCGCCCAGGGCCAGCCCGACCCGCAGCTCCTGCCCGACTGGAGCCGGGCCCTGGCCGCCCTGCCTCGCCGGTCCGCCCTCTACGGTTCGCCCATGGTCGACGCCGACCTGGCCGACCTCGCCCGGGAGCGGCTCCGGGCCGACGGGCTCGACGCCTCCCACCTCACCGTCGTGGGCGGCGCCGTCGACGGCATCGAGCGGGTTCTCGAGGCCCATCTCCGGCCCGGCGACAGCGTGGCGGTGGAGGACCCCATCTATCCGCCGATCCTCGACCTCCTCCGGGCGATGTCACTCCGGGCGCAGGCGGTCCGGGTCGACGCCCGGGGCATGCTCGCCGACGACCTGGAGGGCGCGCTGCGCCGCGGCGCCCGTGCGGTGGTGATGACCCCCCGAAGTCAGAACCCCTTCGGCAGCGCACTCGACGACCTCCGCCGCACCGAGCTGCACCGGGTGCTGGCCCGGCACCCGGACATCCTGGTGGTGGAGGACGACCACGCCGAGGCGGTGGGGGGTGGATCGGTGGTCGGGGTGGCCATCCCCGGCTCCCCCGCCTGGGCCGTGGTCCGCTCCGTGTCCAAGACCCTCGGGCCCGACCTGCGGCTGGCCATCGTCTGCGGTGACCAGGGGACGGTGGCGCGGGTCGAGGGGCGGCTGGCGGTCGGGCCCGGATGGGTGAGCCACCTGCTCCAGCGGATGGTCCTCAGCCTCTGGTCGCGCCCAGGGCTCGATCTCCTGCTCGCGCATTCCGCCGACACCTACCGGCAGCGGCGGGAGGCGCTCATCGACGCCCTCGAGCGGCGCGGCATCGCCGCCCAGGGGGCCACCGGCTTCAACGTCTGGGTGCCGGTGGAGGCCGAGGCTCCGGTGCTCGATTCGCTCGCCGAGGCGGGCTACGCCGCCCTCCCCGGAGAGCGCTTCCGGATCGCCACCGGGCCGGGGGTGAGGATCACGTGCGCGGGCCTGGACCCGTCGGAGGCGGGGAAGGTGGCCGACGCGGTCGCCGCGGCGGGACGGCCGGCGGGTGCGCGCTTCGCCTGAGCACGCCATGTCGGCAGCCAGGGAGCCCCTCGCCCCGGGTCCTCGACCCGGATGGCACCACCCCGGCGGCCGCCCGGCTCAGCAGCCGCTGTACACGAGGATGAGGATCACTCCGACGATGTTGATGGCCATGTGGATGATCACCCCCGGCCACACCGACCTCGACTTCGCGTAGACGTAGGCGAGGAGGACGCCTCCCAGGAAGACGGGGAGGAAGAGGCTCGGCTCCGCCCAGCCGGCATGCGCGGCGGAGAAGATGGCGGCGCTCACCAGCACGGCGCCCCAGAGGGGCATCCGCCCCTGCAGCCAGCGGAACGTGAAGCTGCGGAAGATGATCTCCTCGGAGATGGGGGCGATCACCGCGACCGCGAGCAGCGTGAGCACCACCGAGCCGCCGAACTCGCCGCGAATGCCGACGCACTGGTTGGTGGCGTTGGCTGTGGGGAGGACGATGCGACCGATCACCCCGCCCACATCCTCGAGGACGTAGGCGGCGAAGCCCAGAGGGAGGCCGGCGACGAGCCACGGCCACGCCGGCAGCCGGAGACCGAGCGTTGTCAACGGAGTGTGCCGGCGCCACCGCACGAGCAGCACGATGAGCAGCAGGCTGGCGCCGTACACGGCGATCTCGTCGGCATAGGAGAGCACCAGGGCACCACCGCTCCCGGCGTTGATCCGAAGCCCCTGGGCCGTGGCCTCGGCGAGCCAGTTGGCTCCGAACATGATCGGGAAGAACGTCACCAGCACCGGGACCACGTCGGTCCAGGTCCATGACGCGCGGGTCGCCTTCGCCTCCGTCGCGTCGCGCGCCGTGGGGATGAGCGGGGCCGGCTGCGGCGGCCGCGCCGGCCCGATGGCCCAGCCATAAGGGCCGGGTGTCCAGACCAGGGGCAGGCGCTGGACCGAGAGCACCAGGCTGCTGGCCATCCAGTCGGGGAGGCCGCGCCGCCAGCGGCCGGCCAGGATGGGCACAAAGCCGGCGCCGAGCGTCAGCAGGGACCACCACCACCCGGTCGTGCGGAGCAGCGACTGCCCCCAGGTGAGCCGGTCGCCGCTCCGGGCGTCGACCACGCGGAGGCCGAGCGTGCGCATACCCGGCGTCGCGCCGGAGTGCCAGCCGATGGCCGGGTAGACGAAGGGCGGGACGATCAGGCTGAGCAGGTCGATCAACTGGCCCAACAGCACCAGGGGCAGGTTCTGATCCACCGGCGGTAGCGGGCCAGTCCCCGGGACGGCCGTCCTGATGAGGCTCGCCCCCACCGTCAGCCCCGCCACGGCGATCACCGCGATGAGCGCCCAGTCCAGTGCGAAGGCGCCCAGCCGCCGGCCGAATCCGGCGAGGTGGAGCTCCGCTCCGGGCGGCGCCATCCCCGGCTGCGTCGCGGTCTGGACCGGCGGGGACCATGGCGGCGGCGCGGATCCCGGCGGTCCCGATGGCCAGGCGGGCTGCTGCCATGCCGGCTCAGGCCACGGGGGTGGCTGCCACGGAGGTTGCTGCACCCCGGGTGGCTGCCAGCCGGGCTCCTGCCGGGACGCCGGCGGTGCGGCCGCGCTCGGGGGCGGGCCCCAACCGGGCGGCGGGGGCAGCGGGGGCGGGGGCGGGGGCGGGGGAGCGTTGTCCATGGGACCGGTGGATGCCGGTCGGCGGATTGTAAACGCCCTCCCGCGCGGACCTGGCCACGCGAACCGTCACGATGGCGTCCCGGTCTCAGCCGCTGGGGCACCCCCGTCAGCGGACCGGGACCGGCGTCAGTAGGCGGGGGTGCTGGCCGCTTCCGCGGGGAGCTCGCCGGTGAGCAGGACCTCGCCGGCTTCTCCGCGCCTCGGCGGACCGGCGGTCCATCCCGACGCCAGCGCCCAGGCGGGGTCGTCCAGCCACGACAGTCCGTCCCTCGCACGGAAACGGAGCTGCGGCCAGCCGTGGCGTACCGCGGTCGCCCGGAGCCGGCGGTCGGCGTTGACAGCGGTCGGGTGGCCAACCGCCAGGAGCATCGGGATGTCTCCGGCACCGTCGCCGTAGGCAAAGGAGCTCTCCAGGTCGACGCGGTGAGCCGCGGCCAGGTGGCGGACCGCCTCCAGCTTGGCCGCGCCGTGGCAGAGCGCCACCGTGCCCGTGTAACGGCCGGCGACGACCTCGGCCTCCGAGGCGACCACCCCGTCGGCTCCCACGATGCTGCCGAGCCTGTCGATCAGCTCATGGGTGGATGCGGAGACGAGGAACACCAGGTGACCGCGCGCGCGGTGCCAGGCGATGAGCTGCAGCGCCTCGGCGTACACGCGAGGGCCGAGCACGCGGGGGATGGCCCGGTCCGCGACCCGGCGGAGCCGGGCGGCATCCATGCCACGGACGGCGGCGCCGATGCGGTCCACCGCCTGCTGGACCTCCGCCTCGTCGAAGCCACGGGTGCTGAACTGCAGGCCCCGGATGGCGGCTCCGAGCAGGGCCCGCCGCGGGAGCAGGCCGGCGCGGCAGAGAGGCCCCACCAGGGCGACGATCGAGGAGCCCCGCACCAGGGTCCGATCGACGTCGAAGAAGGCCGCGACGCGCCAGGTTCGGGGTTCCGCGACTACCATGCCTGCCCATGCAACCACGAATGAGTCCTGCCGCGCCCAGAGTCGGCCAGCTGTTAACCGATGGGCGCACGGTGCTTAGCGAGTCGACGGCCATCGACCACTGGAGGGCGTCGATCGCCCGGGAGGACGCCGAGGACCTCCTCGCCCTGGCCCTCGGGGTGGCGACCGACGCCCTCGACCCCAAGGCGATCGTTCCCGCGCGGGTGGCGCTGCGCTACCTCGAGTTCCTGCAGCGGCGGGCCGCGGGGGAGCCGGTGGCGCTGATCCGCGGGGTCGTCGAGTTTGCCGGCCTCACCCTGGCCGTGCGCCCCGGCGTCTTCGTTCCCCGGGGGTCCAGCGAGCTGCTCGCCCAGGCGGCCGTCGCCGCTCTCCGCCGCCGCCCGGTCAAGGTGGCGGTGGACGTTGCCTGCGGGGCTGCGCCCGTCGCCTGTGCGATCGCCGACGCCCTGCCCTCGGCCGAGGTCTGGGGGCTGGACATCGATCCTGCCGCCGTGACGCTGAGCCGGGCCAATGCTCGGCGCAATCGCCTCGGCAACGCCCACTTCCGAGTGTCCGACCTCCTCACCGCCCTGCCCGGGCGCCTCCGCGGCGAGATCGGTGCCTTCACCATGCACCCCCCCTACGTCGCCCGGCGGGAGGTCCGCACCCTGCCCCGCGAGATCAGGGGCTTCGAGCCCCGCCACACCCTGACCGACGGCTCGTCCGACGGGCTGGGCCTGGTCAGGGATCTGGTCGAGGAGGCCCCCGGATGGCTACGCCGAGGTGGCGTGCTGCTCTTCGAGGTCGCCCCCTACCTCAGCCGGCCGGTGCAGGCGCTGATGCGCCGGGCCGATCTCGAGGTCACCGTCCAGGCGGACCCCGGCGGCATCACCCGCGTCGTCGGCGGCCGGCTGCGCCGCTGAGACTCAGCTGCTCAGGTCCACGCCCGCCGCGCTCAGCGCATCGGTGCCCGCCGTCTCCGCGGCCAACCCCTCGCTCTCGAGAGAGCTGCTCCCGGTGGCGACCCCCTTGGAGATCTCGCCACCCGCGTTCGCGTAGTCCTGGAAGGCCGCCTTCAGGTGGGGGCCGGCGGCCCGCTCGCCCGCGGTGACCGGCTTGCGAGCCCCGATATCCTTCAGGGCTGCTTCTGCGGCCTGGTTCAATTGGCGGGCGGCACTCTCGCAGCCGGCCCCGGGAGTGCCCGCACAGGCGGGGTCCATGGCGGCGATCGGGATCAGGACCTGGCAGATGTCCGTCACCGCAGCCGCCGTGTAGCTGTCCAGCGAGCTGCCACCGCTGCAGTCGGCGGCCGGCTGGATGGGCGGCTCGCCGGGGGTCGGGATCGTCGACTCACTGGGAAGTGGCACGGGTGTCGCCGTGCCGGTGCTGCCGGTCGGTGTGCCGGGAGAGGCGCGACTGACGAGGAGGTAGGCGCCGCCGCCCGTCATCGCGGCGAGGGCCGCGCCGGCGAGGGCAGCCGCCGCGATCTTCCACCGGGAGGTGCCGCCACCCGGCCGGGTCGGCGGTGGTTGTGGGGGAGGTGGGGGCGGCACTCCCCAGGACGACCACCCCGGCGCGGGCGGGGGTGGCGGCGGCGCCGGACCCCAGGGTGACCATCCCAGCGGGGATGGGGGCGGGGGTGGCGGCGGAGGAGCCTGACTCCAGTGCGCTGCCCCGGGTGCGGGGGGGGGTGGCGGCGGAGGGGCTTGGTCGTTCACGGCTTCTTCGAGCGAGTCTGCACAGGCGGGCGGTCTCCTCGCAGGGGCCGTCCGGGGGGACGGACCTGGCAGCCCGTATACTCGATTGCAGCGTGCGCCCGTAGCTCAGTTGGATAGAGCACCGGCCTCCGGAGCCGGGAGCGGGGGTTCAAGTCCCTCCGGGCGTACTTTCCCCACGCGGCAGGCCGCGTGGGGGCCCCGGTTCACTTCACAGGGGCTCGCCGCCCCTCGGCGGCCCGGCAAAGCCGGTCTCGCCTCACCCCGCCATGAATGCGCGCTGGGCGCGCTCGCGGCAGGACCTCACCACCATTCGAACGGCCGTCCGTCCCAATCGTCCAGGCGCGGGTACCACGGATGGTCGGCCAGCTCCTCCAGCCGCCCCTCGAACGCTTCGACTTCGGCGGCGCTGAGCAGCCGGCGGAGGGCGGCTCGGAGGGCGGTGCGGGAGTTTCCATCCCGGAGCTGCCGCACCAGNNAGCAGGTGGGCGCGCTTGCGGTCGGCGTTGTTGGCCAGGACGTCGAAGACGGCGAGCCTGCGGAGCTGTGCCTCCACGTCGGGGGCTGCGCTCTCCGGCAGGGGCTCGTCTCCCGGGTGGATGTAGAGCTGCACGCTCCCCGGTCCATGCGGCCCGTCGCGCAGCGCGGTCGGAGGCACCACGCCCATGGCGGCCGCCGCGCTCAGGAGGTAGGCGGCGCGCTCGCGAAGGTGCAGGGTGTTGCGGGTGAAGTCGTGGAGCGGTCGCTCGCCGCGGGTCGGCTTGTAAATCGCGCGCATCGGCTGTCCCGCGCTGTGGGGGTCGGGAGCGTCCAGCTCGAGCAGGAAGACGGCGTTGCTGGAGTGGGCGATCCGCCCCATCGCCCGGATCGGGGCGGTGGCAAGCTGCTCGACGGCCATCGCCTCTTCCCCGGACGCGAGAGCCGCGATGTCCTCAGCCGTCGGGGTGAACCTGCGCTGCGCCGACACCGCGTCGGCATCGACCGCGAGACGCCCGAGCCGCACTCTCGGCCCCGGGTCCAGGTGCCGCCGCCCACGGCGCCGCCGCTGCGGCTCCACGTCCATGGGGAGATGCTAGTGCCTGGCGCCCGATCACCCCCGACGGTGCGTGCTGCGCGCCACCTGGATGCCCACCAGCGCCAGCAGCGCAGCGATCCCCATCAGAAGCAGGACCCCGGCAAGCCCATTCGGGGTGGTGCTGCCGAGGCCCAATACCAGCAGGAGCACGGCGATGGCGACGAGCGCGACGTTGGTCACCCACAGGCGCCACCTCAGCGGGGAGCGTGGGGCGCTCCCACCCTGGAGACCGTGGATGATGTCCTCATCCCGGCTCCTCCGGCGGCGGGAGCCACGGTCGGATTCGCCGCCGCCCTTGGGGAGATCGTTGCGATCGAGAAGGTCCCACCACTCCGGAGGCACGTTCGTCGACCGCGAATCCGGGGGGAGCCCGTGGGTCGGACGGTAATCGTCGTCAGGCATCACGTCCCACTGCGCACGCCATACGGTCCGCCGGCTGGGATGTGGGCGATGACGGGCGGCCGCGTCTCGATGATACCCCCGGGGGAGCGTGCGGTCGACCGCCGCATCGGCTCCAGCCGTCACCCATGGGGGCTCGGCCGTCAGCGCATCCGACCGCTGGAGCGCGGGCGTGGCGGCCGCTGATCAGCCCGGCTCGGGCGAGACC
>PLAX01000148.1 GCA_003135255.1 Candidatus Dormiibacterota bacterium
GGGCGTCGCCTGCGCCGAGGGAGGGACGGCCGCGGAGATCGCCCAGGCGGTCTCGTCGGCGGGGCGGCCAGGGCGCTGAACCCGGCTCAGGGCACCGCCCCTGCAAGCCAGATTCGTAGCCCGGCCAGTTGCTCGTCGTGGTGAACCGGCCCAGGGAGGCTCTACCGATGTGGACAACCTTGTCCTCATCTGCCGGGCACCACCACTGGAAGGTGCACGAGGAGGGCTGGCGGCTGATCCGCACCGACGAGGGCGTCGTCGCCCTGCCGCCCCCGTCCGGTGTCGACACGGGGTGAGGCAGTGCCGGAGACGGATGGGGCCCGTGACGCTTCCCCGTCGCGGGACGCCGGTCACTGGTTCGCCGATCGTCAGCGGTCACCCGGTACCGGTCCGGTCCCCATCCCCCCGTCAGCAGTCAGGCCGTCGATCCCATCAGCAGGGGTTACCGCCCGGTCCGTTGTCAGATGGTGAACCGAGCTGCTCACTGATCGCGATACCAGTATCCCAACCCGAGAAGGACCAAGAGGTGGTGCTGCCGCTGTCGGCCGAGGCACTCGCGGTCCACGTCATCTTCATCGGAAGGTAGGTCGATCGGGCGATCCAGATCGTGGCAGTCCCGGCACCGAGCGTATTGATCGTGGCGCTGACCACGACGACACCCGAAGCCTCCGACACGATGGAGGCCTGGGTCGCGGAGGAGAGGGGAGAGGTGGTGGACCACAGGAAGGGGCTCAGCACTGTCGCGCCGCCGCCCGGCACCCGCAGCCAGTGGGAGCAGGTGGAGCGCTCGAAGTAGGTCTGTTTGTTGACCAGGTACATGGTGTAGAGACCGTCACCGGTGCGCGTGAGGCTGGCGAGGGCCTCACCATCTTGTGTGACGGTGACCGTGCCCCCGTCGACCCCGCCCCACTGGGGCAGCACGAAGTTGTGCCCCTGGACCGCCAGGTCGAAGCTCGATGCGCAGTCGGCCGCCTGCTGAGCGGCGTCGAGCAGGCTGGTGGCGCTGAGCGGCCCCTTCGCCGAGGCCGCGATCGGCTGGCATGGGGCGCCGGGCGTTCCCGCGGCCGGGGGCGGGGGTGTCTGGCTGCAGGCGGAGCACATGCCCGCCACCAGGGCGACGACGGTGGAGGCTCTCCCGAGCGCCCCCCAACCCCGGCGAAGGGTGGGCGTCGGCTCTCGCATCGCCTCGGAAGCGAGGGAGGCACAGGCGGCTCCGGGGGTCACGGACCGATGGTAGCCGTGGGCGGACAACCCCGTGGACAGCCTGCGAGTCGTGGAGAGAGGGTTCGCCAGCCGCCCGAATCTAACTTCCCGAACGCCCATTCGCAACCTGCCTCGCCCTGCTACGATCGACGCGGCCCGCCGCCCTCCACGCGTCACCACACGAGGCTCAGAGACCGACATGCCTCCCCGGACCCAGACCCGACCTCGCACCAGTCCGGCGCGCACCGCACCGCGGCGCCCCACGAGCGGCCGCCCAAGCGGTCGTCGGCCGGGGAAGCCGGTACGGGCTCCCCGCAAGCCGATGATCAGCGCGGACCAGCGCCGGGAGCTGAGCGGCATCGGGCTGGTCGGCATCGGAGTGCTGCTCGGGGTCGTCCTCGCCCTTCCCGGAGGCGGGTCGATCGCCCGGCCGGTGCACGACGCGATGCTCGGATCGCTCGGCATCGGCGCCTGGGTGATCGCCGGCGGGTTGATCGTGACCGGGGCGCGCCTGCTCGGCCAGCACGCCTGGACCGGTGGGGCTCTGGCCGCCGCCGGAAGCATCCTGGTGGTGGTCGCCATGCTCGGTTTCTTCGGACTGATCTTCTCCGGCAGCGCCGGGTCGATCGGCCAGCACTTCAGCGCCGGATTGGCGGACCGGCTCGGTGGAGCCGCGACCGCAGCCCTCATGCTCGTTCTCGTATTTGCGGGGCTGGTGCTCGCGATCGAGCTCCAGATCGCCCCCCTGCTCGCGGCGGTGCGCGGATGGCTGGCCAACCAGACCTCCGCCAACTCGGCCACCGGCGCCCTGAAGCCGGTCAAGAAGGGACGCGAGCCGGCGGTCAGCCTGACCGGCACCGCCGCACCGTTTGGCTTCATGCCCCCGCCCGCTCCGCTTCTCCCGCTGCTCCCCCTGCCACCGCTGGCCGCGTCGCATCCCGGCGAGCCGCCCGAGGACGAGGCCGTACCGGCCACCGCCGAGACGTTCACCCGCGAGTTCGAGGGGACGGTGGAGGCGCGTCCGCTCGGGGCCATCCCCGAGGTGGCGGTCCTGCACGGCGAAAACGCCGCCGAGGAGGAGCCCGAGCGGGTCTGGGTGCTCCCGACCGCCGAGCTCCTGGACACCGTGAGCGGCAAGCGCGAGCGCCTCGAGAAGGAGGTGCAGGCGACCGCCACGCTGATCACCAGCACCCTCGCCTCGTTCTCGATCCAGGCCCGGGTGGTGGGCGCCAACAGCGGCCCCACCGTCACCCAGTACGAATTGCAGCCGGCCGCCGGCGTCCCCGTCCGCAAGATCGTCGGCGCTCAGACCGACCTCTCGCTGGCCCTCGCCGCACCGATCCGGATCCAGCCCTTCATCCCGGGCAAGTCGGCGGTCGGGATCGAGGTGCCCAACAAGGCGGCCCAGCTGGTCTCGCTCAAGGAGATCATCAGCGCCCCCGCCTTCAGCGACACCCGCAAGCGGCTCGCCGTCGCGCTCGGCGCCGACGTCTCCGGGCACCCCGTGGTCGGCGACCTCTGCCGGATGCCTCACCTGCTCGTCGCCGGTGCGACGGGCAGCGGCAAGTCGGTCTGCATCAACGCGATCCTGGCGGGATTCCTGCTCCAGGCGACACCGGCGCAGCTCAAGCTGATCCTGATTGACCCGAAGAGAGTCGAGCTGAGCACCTTTGCCGACGTGCCCCACCTGCTGGTGCCGGTGGTGGTCGAGCCGGAGGCCGCCGTCGCCTCGCTACGCTGGGCGTGCAAGGAGATGGAGGAGCGCTACAAGCTCTTCGCCAGCCACGGCGCGCGCAACATCGCCGCCTTCAACGAGCGAGCCCCCGGGCTCGGGCTCTCGCCGCTCCCCTACGTCGTCATCGTCATCGACGAGCTGGCCGACCTGATGATGGTGGCGGCCGGCGAGATCGAGGACCTGGTCTGCCGGGTGGCCCAGCTCGCCCGCGCCGTCGGCATCCACCTGATCGTCGCCACCCAGCGGCCGTCGGCCGACATCATCACCGGGCTGATCAAGGCCAACATCCCGAGCCGGGCCGCCTTCGCCGTCTCGAGTGGCGTCGACTCCCGGGTCATCATCGACGAGATGGGCGCCGAGAAGCTGCTCGGCCGGGGCGACATGCTCTACCTGCCCATCGACGAGGGCAAGCCGCGGCGGCTGCAGGGCGCCTTNNTCTGGAAGCAGCAGGGGAAGCCCGACTACCAGGAGGAGGTCTTCCAGGTCGAGGCCACGGTTTCGTGGGCCCGCGACGCCGGCAAGCGCGACCCGCTCTTCGCCAAGGCCGCCCACACCGTCGCCGCCGAGGGCCGGGGGGCGGCCTCATTGCTCCAGCGCAAGCTCAACGTCGGCTACACCCGGGCCGCGCGCCTCATCGACCAGCTCGCCGAGCAGCGCGTGGTCGGCCCCTTCGAGGGCAGCAAGTCCCGGGAGGTCCTGATGGACGTCCTCCAGGTGGACGAATTGCTGGCTGAGCTGGGGGAGGAGTAGGGGAGACCTTCCCCGGCGCAGGGTTTGCTGACGGCCGCTGCTATCCTTGCTCACCGGGATGGCTCAGGAGTATTCGTTCGACGTCGTCAGCGACTTCGACCATCAGGAGATGGTCAACGCTGTCGACCAGACACGCCGGGAGATCCAGACCCGGTACGACTTCAAGGGCATCACGGTGGAGATCACCCTGGAGAAGGAGCAGCTAGTCCTGCTCACCGAGGGCGACATGCAGCTCAAAGCCATCCTCGACGTCCTCCAGAGCAAGCTCCACCGGCGCGGCATCGACCTCAAGGTGCTGGACGCCCAGAAGGCCGAGCCGGCCGCCAAGGGCAACCTGCGACAGGTGATCAAGTTCCGCCGGGGGATCTCCGAGGAGCTGGCGCGCACCCTGACCAAGAAGATCCGGAGCGAGCACCCCAAGGTGCAGTCCCGCATCCAGGGCGATCAGCTCCGGGTCGTCTCCAAGGACAAGGACGCTCTCCAGGGCGTGATCCAGGCCCTGCGTGCGATGGATCTCGAGGTCCCCCTGCAGTTCAACAATTACCGATGACGACGGAGCGAGGGCTGAGCACCGAAGGTGTTCAGTCCGAGCGTAGGAGCCATCGGTACCGGTACGCGTACCGGTGAGGCGCCACCTCAACCTGCCCAACCAGCTGACCATCCTTCGCCTCCTGCTGGTCCCGGTCATCGGCGTCTCGATAGCAATCCGGTTCACCGACCATTACCAGGTGGCCGTCGTGATCTATGCCCTGGCGGCGCTCACCGACACGCTCGACGGCCGAATCGCCCGAGCCCGCCACCAGGTCACCGAGCTGGGCAAGTTCCTCGACCCCCTGGTCGACAAGATCATGGTGATCACGGTCCTGGTGATCCTGGTCGACAAGTCGCTGCTCTGGGCCTGGGTGGTGGTGGTCATCTTTGCCCGCGAGTTCGTGATCACCG
This sequence comes from Candidatus Dormiibacterota bacterium, assembly GCA_003135255.1. GTDB lineage: Bacteria > Chloroflexota > Dormibacteria > Aeolococcales > Aeolococcaceae > Changshengia. The sequence continues at coordinate 4,631 of PLAX01000148.1, forward strand.
GCCTGCGCTCACTGGCCGCCACCCAGGGGGTCGTGATCGGTGCCACCTCGTGGGGCAAGTCGAAGATGCTGACCCAGAACTGCATGATCGTGCTGGTGCTCCTGGCCCAGCCCTACCCGCTGCTGGCCACGCCGGCGACGGTCTTCGTCTATCTGGCCGTGGTCGCCACGGTGCTGAGCGGGCTCGACTACCTCTGGCGCTATCGCCGCTTCGTGATATGAGCCGGCGCGGCGCGACGTGAGCGACGATCCCCGCCTCGCCGCGGCCTTCCCGGAGAGCGCGAGCCTCGGCCGTCGACTGATCGCGAGCGGGCTGACCGTGGCGGTCGCGGAGTCGTGCACCGGCGGGCTGCTGGGGGCCGCGCTCACCGCCGTGCCCGGGGCTTCCACCTACGTCCGGGGTGGGGTCATCACCTACGCGGACACCGTGAAGATCGACCTCCTGGCGGTGGACCCCGAGCGGCTGGCCCGATTCGGCGCGGTGAGCGCCGAGGTGGCCGCCGCCATGGCATGCGGCGTGGCGCAGCTCCTGGGCGCCGACCTGGGCATCGCCATCACCGGCGTGGCCGGCCCGGGGGCTGAGGGGACGACCAAGCCGGTCGGGCTCATCCACGTGGCGGGATGGTTGCGCGGCCGGACCGCGACGGCCGAGCTGCACGAGGACGGCGACCGGGAGGCGAACCGTGCCGCCGCGGTGCGCGCCGCTCTGGGGGTGGGGCTGGCGCTCGCCGGTGACGGCTGAGCCTGCGGCCAGGCCCAGCCGCCGGTGACCGGCTAGACTGACGCCCCATGACCACAGCAGGACCCCAACCGCGCCGCTCGGTCGAGGACTTCCACTTCGGAGCCAAGGTGGTCTCCGCTGACGGGAGGCACATCGGCTCCCTGAACTTCATGATCATCGACGGCGAGAGCTTCGACATCCACGCCATCGTCGTCAAGGAGACGCACCACTTCTCCGGCCACGACGTGGCGGCCACCGCGATGATGGAGGACGACGTCTCCATCCCCGTCGGCGCCGTGAAGGACGTCACGCGCGACCTGATCACCCTCTCGATCACCTCGGCGGAGGTCCGGCGGACCGAGCCGTATCTCACCTATCAGTACGCGCGTCCCCAGAAGGGAGACGCCGGCCGCCTCCTCCTGGCCCAGGCGGGACAGGTCGGGTACGCGCCCCGCCTCATGGAGGAGGCGCACAAGCGCCTCGACGAGCTGGAGATCTCCCGCGGCGAGAACGTGATGCTCGGCCACACCGGGAAGAAGCTGGGGACGGTGCGGGACGTGGTTCTCGACGAGGGTGAGCTGGCCGGGGTCGTCATCCGCCCGGAGGGGCTCTTCGAGGGCCTCTTCAAGCAGGACGTCCTGCTCCAGATCCGCTTCCTCGGCCGGAGCGATGACCTCGCCCTCTTTGCCCACCTGACCGAGGCCGACATCGCCCGGCTCCAGCCGTTCCACCCGAGCGCCAGGGCATAGGCGCCTGCGCCTCAGCCGGCCGGCGGCTCCGCCCCCAAGAGGGCGGCGTCCATGGGCAGCTCGGATTGCCGGCGACGGGAGGCCCATGGGGGTGATGTGATCCGAGGGCCTTGCAGGTTGGCCGCGGACCCGGTAAAGTAGCGACGTACATCTGTTCGGCATCGCCGCCGACGCCGCCCCAGGAGATCATGTCGTGACAAGCACACAGCAGCGTAGTACCATCGATCGTACAATTGAGGTGACCGGGCGGCGATCGGCTGCCACCACGGAGGCGGACGCGGTGACGACGGAGCGGGAGCGGGCCCTCGCGACGGCCCTGAGCCAGATCGAGCGCAGCCACGGCAAGGGCGCGATCATGCGCCTGGGCGATGTCCAGACCCAGCGGGTCGCGTTCATCCCCACGGGGGCCCTGACTCTGGACATCGCGCTCGGCGTCGGTGGCATCCCGCGTGGCCGCGTCGTCGAGGTGTTCGGGCCGGAGAGCTCGGGCAAGACGACGCTGACCCTCCACATCATCGCCGAGGCCCAGAAGAGGGGCGGGGTCGCCGCCTTCATCGATGCCGAGCACGCCCTCGATCCCCAGTACGCGGCCCGGATCGGGGTTCGGACCGAGGAGCTGCTCATCTCCCAGCCGGACACGGGCGAGCAGGCGCTGGAGATCGTCGAGGTCCTGGTCCGCAGCGGCGCCGTCGACGTGGTCGTGATCGACTCGGTCGCGGCCCTGGTTCCCAAGGCCGAGATCGACGGCGAGATGGGGGATAACCACGTCGGCCTCCAGGCCCGGCTCATGTCCCAGGCGATGCGCAAGCTGACCGCGGCGATCAGCCGGTCCAACACCTCCGTCATCTTCATCAACCAGCTCCGCGAGAAGATCGGCGTGATGTTCGGCAATCCCGAGGTCACGAGCGGTGGGCGTGCGCTCAAGTTCTACGCCTCGGTGCGCCTCGACATCCGCAAGATCGACACCATCAAGGTCGGGCTGGACGCCGTGGGCAGCCGGGTCCGGGTGAAGGTCGTCAAGAACAAGGTGGCCCCCCCGTTCCGCAACGCGGAATTCGACATCCTCTACAACGAGGGGATCTCCTTTGCAGGCAGCGTGCTCGACATGGCGGTCGACGCCCGCATCGTCGACAAGAGCGGAGCCTGGTTCTCGTACGGTGACCTCCGGCTCGGTCAGGGCCGGGAGAACGTCCGCGACTTCCTCAAGCAGAACCCCGAGCTCCTCGAGGAGATCGCCGACAAGGTCCGGCAGCACGCGCTGCCCGTGGCCGTCATCGCCGAGGATGCGGAGGAGGTCCCGCCGGCGGTCCCGGTCGGCTGACCGGGCCCCGGCAGGCGCCGCCATGCCCTTCGCCGGCTCCGGTGGCCAGCGCGGTCGCCGCTACGAGCCTCCGCCACCCGTCGACCCGCACGACCGCGATGCGGCCGCCGCAATGGCACAGCGCCTGCTTGCGGTGACCGATCGTTCACGTGTCGAGCTGCAGCGCCGCCTGGAGCGCCGCGGCTACGCGCCGGAGACGGCGATCGAGGCCGTCAACCGCCTCCAGGCCCGCGGCTGGGTCGATGACAACCGCCTCGCGGAGGACCTCGCCCGCCGCCGCCTCAGCCACGGGTACGGTCGCCGCCGGGTGGTCGCCGACCTGGTGTCACGCGGTGTCGACGCGGAGACCGTCACCCGGACCGCGGCGGGGCTCGGCGAGGGGCAGGCGGACGCCGTCCGGATCGCCGCCGACCGGCTCCGCCGCGGCCATTCCGGGCCCCTGACGGACCCGGAGGTCCGCCGTCTCGCCGCCGGCCTCCAACGGCGTGGATTCGACATGTCGGACATCCGCGGAGTGCTGCGCCAGATGGCCACCGAGAGCGCGTCTCTGCCGCGGGACGAGGGCTGACCCCGCCACTGCCAGGTCAGCCGGACGAGGTGGGCGCCCCCGCCCCAGCCCCGCTCAGCTTGCCGGCAAAGGGACCGCGCCGCGGCGTTCCCACCGCAGCACCGGGCCGAGCAGCAGGAACGTGCACACGGAAAGGAGAAGCCCGAAGACCACGAGCCCGTCAAAGGAGGCCAGGCTGACCGCCACGCCACCCAGCGCGGCTCCGATGGCGCCTCCTGCCGCCAGGGTCACCGTGTAGATGGACATCAGCGCCGACCGGTCCGCCGTGTGCGTCTCCGAGCTGTTGGCCAGGTAGGCAACGGCGGCCGGACCGAACCCCGCCAGCCAGAGGATGCCCAGTCCGGCCACGGGCAGCAGGAGGTAGAGGGCAACGTGAGGGAGGCTGTTGGCCGCGAGGAGCGCGGCTGAGAAGAGCCAGGCTCCCGGGACGGCGCGCCGCATCTGCCGCGCCGGTCCCAGGCGGTTGATCCACGGGGTCCAGAGGACGATCCCGATGACCAGCACGGCGATCGCGCTGACGAGGACCAGGGAGACCAACCGGGTGTCGAAGTGGTGGACCAGCCTCTGGCCCCTGACGGGGGAGCGGTGGAGGAGGGATGCGAGGTTGGATCCGTAGGCGCCGAGGAGGGCAAATGTGCCCACCCAGGCGGGGAGGAAGCTCCGGATGGGCCCCGGCCCCGAGACATCTCGGAGGAGCGTCGAAAGGCGGGTGATCGGCAGGGGCGGGACGTGGGCGACGAAGCGTAGACAGATGATGCCGGCCAGCAGGTAGACCGCTGCCAGCACCACGAACGCGCCCCGTCCGAGGTAGTGGTAGGCGAACGGGCCGAGCACAAACCCGCCGGCGTACCCCGCCATGGTGGCCGCCTCGAAGGCGCCGCTGGCCCGCGCCCGCGACCGCACGCTGAGGGACGTCGCCGCGGCGATCGCCCCCAGAGCGGTCGGCACGAATGCGGCGGCGGCCACCCCCTCCAGAATCCGGGCCGCGAAGATCTGCTGCGAATGGAGGGATACCGCGACCAGGAGCAATCCCAGCGCCCCCACGACGGGGCCACCCACCACAAACATCTTGCGGCCCAGCCGGTCGGCGAAGCGCGCCAGGAAGGGGGCGAAGACCATCTCGCTGATGGCCTGAGCGGTGCCGACCAGCCCGATGGTCGTCCCGTGGGGATGTCCGTGCGCCAGGTCGGCGAGGTAGAACTGCACCGCCACGGTGGCTCCCGCCGCCGCCACCCTGATCAGAGCGGTGCCGGTGAGGAGGGCCGCAATCGAGGCCTGGCGGGTTTCGCGGAGCTCGTGTTCCAGGTCGGCGACGAGGTCCGCGCTCGGGGCCGCGCCGGCGACGACACCGGCGTCGGCGGGATGGCCCTCAGTGCCCTCTGTCATGACCGAGGGCCGCCTCCCGGTTCCGCCGTGCGTGCCATCGCCCGTGTCCCTCCCGCCATCACGGTCAGACGCAGCCTCACCCGGCAATTCTGGCGGCAGGGAGCCCGTCGGGGGCGGACTCCGGCCACCAACCCCGGCGGCTCGCGGCCCGCGATCTCACCGAGGCCACCGGCTGCGCCGTGCAGGGGCGGCAGAGGGACCGTGGAGGGGCGGCAAAGGCTCCCACCGGGTCCGCCTCGGGTCACCGCCTTAGGCTCCCGCCTCCCGATCCGTGCCCAAGGTCCGTACAATGCCGTCACAACCCCAGGGACCGTCCGGCATTCGTGGCCGGTTCGGCCGTGAGCACGGGCGGGTGCCGCACCACTCACGACCTGCGTCCCCCGGGTGGCGCCCCGAACGAGGTGGCGGGCCACCTCACCCCCCAACAACTCCGAGGACACCTCCATCGTAATCCTGGCCTTTGTCGCCCTTGGTCTGGGCGTGGTCATCGCCGTGTCCGGCCTCGTCTATGCCCGGCGTCTCCGCGACAGCGTGGCGGCGTCGCGCGAGGTCGAGACCGCCCGCCTCCACGAGGAGCGGGGCGCGGCCGAGCAGGAACGCGCTTCGATCGTGCTCGCCGCACGCGAGGAGGCCCACCGGCTCCGCTCCGAGTCCGAGGCCGAGGTCCGGGAACGNNTCGCCCAGCGCGAGGAGGGGCTCGAGAAGCGCAACCGCGATGTCGAGCAGGGGGAGCAGCGGCTCAGCCGGCGCGAGGAGGAGCTCGAGCAGACCCGGATCCAGATCGAGGATGAGCGCACCGGCATCGCCAAGGAGTTGGAGAGGGTCGCGGGCATGAGCCAGGAGGAGGCCCGGACCGAGCTGCTCCGCGAGGTCGAGGGTGAGCTGGACCACGAGATCGCCGAACGCATTCGGGCCGCAGAGAAGCGGGTGCGCGAGGAGGCGGAGGAGCGCGGTCGCGAGATCCTCATCTCCACCATGCAGCGCCACGCCTCCGAGCAGACGGGCGAGGCCGCCGTCACCGTCCTCCATCTCCCCACCGACGACCTGAAGGGACGGATCATCGGTCGTGAGGGGCGCAACATCCGAGCCCTCGAGGCGGCGACCGGCATCGACGTCATCGTGGACGAGACCCCCGAGGCGGTGGTCCTCTCCGGATTCGACCCGGTGCGCCGGGAGGTCGCCAAGGTGGCCCTGGAGCGGCTCTTCGTCGACGGCCGCATCCACCCCGCGCGCATCGAGGAGGTGGTGGCCAAGAGCCGCTCCGAGATCGCCGACCGGCTGCGCGAGGAAGGCGAGGCGGCCATCCAGGAGATGGGCATCACCGGCGTCCACCCGGAGCTCGTCAAGCTTCTCGGGACGCTCCGCTACCGGAGCTGGTACGGCGCCAATGTCCTGGTCCACAGCAAGGACACCGCCCTGGTCGCGGGGCTGCTCGCCGCGGAGATCGGCTACGACGTCCAGGAGGCGCGTGAGATCGGCCTCTTCCACGACATCGGCCACGCCGTCGAGCAGCACGTCGAAGGCTCCCACGCCATCATCGGCGGCGAGATCCTGGCCCGGCTGGGACGGCCGGCCGCGGTCGTCCACGCGGTCCGTGCGCATCACTACGACGAGGAACCGCGGTCCATCGGGGCNNGGCTGGAGCAGATCGCCGACCAGCTGCCCGGTGTCGAGCGCAGCTTCGCCATCCAGGCCGGCAAGGAGCTGCGGGTGATGGTCCGGCCGGAGGAGGTCGACGACGACCGGGCGCAGATCATGGCGCGCGAGATCGCCAAGCGGCTTCACGCCGAGGCCAGCTACACCGGCCGGATCAAGGTGGTCGTGCTCAGGGAGACCCGGAGCGTCGAATACGCCAAGTGACCGTCGGCGCGACGGCCTGCTTGTCTGATCCTTCGTAACAATCGGATCGCGGGGGCCGCTCCCCGCGAGTTGGTGGGGACAATCCCCATTCACCGTTATGCTTTCGTCGTCGCAGGGATCTCAGCAACCGCCCACACAGGGCAGGGCAGCGCCCGTGGAAATCCTCAAGGTCTCGGCAACCAGCAAGCCGGTCTCTGTGGCCGGCGCGATCGCTGGGGTGATCCGCAGCCAGCACCGGGTGGAGGTGCAGGCCATCGGTGCCGGCGCGATCAACCAGGCCATCAAGGCCATTGCCATCTCCCGGGGCTATGTCGCCCCGGGAGGGATCGACCTGGTGTGCATCCCCTCGTTCATCGACATCTCGATCGACGGCGAGGAGCGCACCGGCATCCGCCTCCTGATCGAATCGCGCTGACCGCCGCGCGGCGACGGTCCCAGAGGTCGGCCCCCGTTCCACGCTGACCGCCGTCGAGCGCGCGCTGCGGTCCTCAGGCTCTACTCCGCCGCGCCCCCGGCCGACCCTCGCCCGCGAAGCTCAGGCCGGGCCGGTGCGGTCCCGGTGCCGCTCGCGGTCCAGCTCCTCGTCGACCCAGTTCGCCCCCTCGTGGGTCTCCAGCGACTCGGGCGTGCCCGGCCGCGGCTTGACCCACGAGGGCCCAAAGACCGCTTCGGGGTAGGGCAGGTTGTCGCCGAGGCTCGCCACCTCGTCATCCGGGCGTCCGGACCTGACCCAGAGCAGGGTCACGAAGAGGACGGCCAGCACCGCGATGATGATCACCCCGATCACCCGGCAATCGTCGCATGTCCCGACGCCCCATCCGGCCCCGAGATCGCAGTCAGCGGCCCCGGTAGCCCCGGAAGTAGCGGGAGCGCCAGTTCACGCTCTCGGAGTCCTCGCCGCCGCGCTTCCTTCTCCAAATGTCACCGAGCACCGCCGCGACGGCGAGGAAGGCGACCAGGGTGAACCACGCCACGCTGCCCATTGTGCGCCCAGCCGTTCGAGCCCATGGAGATCGCCGCCACGCCGGCGCCCACCCACCGTCGGACTGCCGGCCCGCTCCCAGCGCCCGCCGTTACGGTCCCGCCGCTCAGCCCTCGTCGCCGCCCCGGTAGACGTGCCGGTACCAGCGGTGCACCAGGTCGGGGTCGCCACCTCCCGGCACCCGATGCCGCAACAGGTACCACGCCCTGACCGCCATCAGGCCGAGGAAGATGATGAGGAACAGCGCGATCACGACCACCTGCTTCACGGCAGACCCGATTGTGCCACGGCCCCGGCGGAGCACAAGCAGCGGAGCCTGCGGCCCTCGGCCCGTCGCACCAGCTAGGCTGTGAACCTCGATGTCCACGCCGCTGCCCCTGCTCAGCCCCTCCGCCCGCGGCTTCCAGGCGATCCCGCTCGCCCAGCGCCCCGCCGGCCGCCAACCCATCGTCCCCGTGCTCGGAAGGCCGCCCCGCGTCCACCTCTGGCACATCGGCTGCCAGATGAACGACGCCGACCACGAGATGCTCGCCGAGCGCTTCGCGGAGATCGGCTGTGTCCCCGACGCCGCACTGGACGACGCGGATCTCGCGGTGCTGATCACCTGCGCGGTGCGGCAGAACGCGGAGCAGAAGGTCTACGGGAAGTTCCGCGACCTCATCGAGTGGAAGCGGGCGCGCCCCGGGCGTGCCGTCGCCATGACCGGCTGCATGGCCGTCGAGCATGGCTCAACACTCCTGCGCAAGCTCCCCGAGCTCGACTACCTCTTCGACGTGCGCGACTGCGACGGCTTCTTCGCGCGGCTCCAGGCGGTCCACGGCACCGACCTCGACGGGCCCGTGCCCATGCCCGCCTCCGACCGGCTGCTCGCCTACGTCTCGGTGATGGGCGGGTGCAACGAGATGTGCACCTACTGCATCGTCCCCTTTGTCCGCGGCCGGGAGACGAGCCGCCCGGTGGCGGAGATCGTGGAGGACGTCCACCGCCTGGTGGAGCGGGGGGTGCGCGAGGTGACCCTCCTCGGCCAGAACGTCAACTCCTACTCCGACCCGGCGACCGGTGCCGGCCTCCCCGAGCTGCTCGCCGCGGTCGACAGCGTCCCCGGGCTCTGGCGTCTGCGCTTCCTCACCTCGCATCCGCGCAACGCTCTACCCGGGCTCTTCGAGGCGATGCGCGACCTGCCCACCGTCTGCGAGCAGCTCCACCTTCCCGTCCAGGCCGGCGACGACGAGCTGCTCCGGCGCATGCGCCGCATGTACAGCGTCGACCAGTACCTGGAGAAGATCGCCGCCGCCCGCGCCACCGTCCCGGCCCTCGCCCTCACCACCGACATCATCGTCGGCTTCTCCGGGGAGACCGAGGCCGAGTTCCTCGGCACCGAGCGGCTCCTGCGCACGGTGCACTTCGACGTCGTCCACCTTCAGGCATATTCGGTCCGGCCCGGCACCGCGGCCGCCCGGCGGCCCGACGACGTGCCGCTCACGGAGAAGAAGAGGCGACTCAATCATCTCCTCGAGCTCCAGCGCGACATCGCGCTGCAGCGCAACCTCGCCCTGGTCGGGGAGCGGATCGAGATCCTGGTCGAATCGACGACAGACGACGGGCGCCCCTTCGGTCGCACCCGCCAGGGCAAGATCGCCCTGCTGCCCGCGGGCTCCGCCGCCGCCGGCGAGCTCTGCGAGGCGACGGTCCGCACCGCCAACGCCTGGCAGCTGACCGCGGACGTCGAGGCCGCGGCGGCCTAAGGGCTCGGGTGGTGAGGGGCCGAGAGCGCGCGACGCCCCCGCACCTGCGCGCCGACGCCCTGCCCGCGGCCGGCCCCACCATCGACCTCGACGAGGCCGGGGACACGCCGATCCTCCGCGAATACCGCGCGGTGAAGTCGGAGCACCCGGACGCGCTGGTGCTGGCCCGGCTCGGGGACTTCTACGAGCTCTTCGGCACCGACGCCGAGGTCGCCGCGCCGATCCTGGAGGTGACCCTCACCGGCCGGGGGTTCGGCAGCGCCGGCCGGCTGCCGATGTGCGGTGTGCCCCATCACGCCATCACGGCGCACCTGCGCCGGCTCCTCGACGCCGGCCACCGCGTGGTCCTCTGGGACCAGGTGGGCGAGGTGGTGGCCGGCCGTCTGGTCCGCCGCGAGGTCACCCGGGTGNNTTCGACCTGGCCGGGGGCGAGCTGGTGGTGACGGAGGTGCCCGGCGGGGCCGGCTCGGTCGCGCTGCGTGATGAATTGGAGCGTCTCGACGTGGCCGAGCTGCTGACCGGCGACCCGGCCTCTCTGCCCCCCTCGCTGCTGCCCGGGGTGGTGCGCACCGTGCTGGCCCCGCAGCTCTTCGACGCCGGTCGCGCCGCCGAGCGCCTGGCCACGGCGACCGGGACGGTGAGCCTCCTCGGCCTCGGCCTCGACGAGATGCCCGTCGGGGTGCGTGCCGCCGGGGCGGTTCTCGGCTACTGCGAGCGCTCGCGGGTGGCCCTCGAGCCCGGGCTGCTGCGGCTCGTCCCCCGGCAGGGTGGCGAGCTGATGCGCCTCGACCCTCCCACCCGGCGCAACCTGGAGCTGCTGGAGCCGCTCGGGCGCGGTCCCAGCCTGGCCCAGCTGCTCGACCGCACCCGCACTCCGATGGGGGCGCGGCTGCTCCGCCGCCGCCTCCAGGAGCCTCTCACTGAGCCGGCACCGATCGGGGCCCGCCTCTCCGCGGTGGCGGCCCTGGTCACCGACCGCGCGCGCCGCGAGGAGCTGCGCAAGCGCATCGGCGCTGTCCGCGACCTGGAGCGGCTGGTGGGGCGCGCGGGGCAGGGACTGGCCACACCGCGTGACCTCGGGGTCATCCGGGACGCGTGCGCGGCGCTGCCCGCCCTCGCCGCGCTGATGGAGGGACTGCCGGGCGACCTGGCCGGCCTGGCGGAGAGGGCCGTGGCCCCTCCGGAGGTCGGAGCCCGGTTGACCGCACTGCTCGTGAAGGATCCTCCGCCGTCGGCGCGCGAGGGCGGCTTCATCCGGGATGGTGCCGATCCCGAGCTGGACGGGCTGCACGCCTCCGCGGCCGAGGCGCGTGAGTTCATCTCGGGACTGGAGGGAAGGGAGCGAGAACGCACCGGCATCCGCTCCCTCAAGGTCGGGTACAACCGCGTCTTCGGCTACTACCTGGAGATCCCCCACGCCCACCGCGACGCGGTGCCCGCCGACTACGTCCGCAAGCAGACCCTGGTCGGGGCCGAGCGCTACATCACACCCCATCTCAAGGAGCAGGAGACGGTGGTGCTCAGCGCCCGGGAGCTGGCGCTGGCCCGCGAGATGGAGCTGCTCGCCGAGGCCACCCGGCTGGTCACCGCCCATGCCCCCGGGCTGCTCGCATGCTCCGCCGCCGTCGCCACCGCCGACGTCACCCAGTCGCTCGCCGCCGTCGCCGACGAGGAGGGCTGGACGCGTCCCGACGTCGACCGCTCCACGGTCACCGACATCGAGGCCGGCCGCCACCCGCTGGTCGAGAGCAGCCTCGGCCGCGGCGCCTTCGTGGCCAACGACACCAGCCTGGACGTGGCCCACCGGATCGTCGTCCTCACCGGGCCCAACATGGCCGGCAAGTCCACCTATCTCCGCCAGGTGGCGCTGATCACCCTGCTCGCCCAGGTCGGCAGCTTCGTGCCGGCCGAGCGCGCCCGCCTCGGGGTCTGCGACCGCATCTTCACCCGGGTGGGGGCGCAGGACGACCTCTCCGCGGGCCTCTCCACCTTCATGGTCGAGATGGCCGAGACGGCGGCCATCCTCCGCCAGGCCACGGCGCGCTCCCTGCTCGTCCTCGACGAGATCGGCCGCGGGACCTCGACCTATGACGGCCTCTCGATCGCCCAGGCGCTCGTCGAGCACATCCACGACTCCCCGCAGCTCAACTGCCGCACCCTCTTCGCCACCCACTACCACGAGCTGACCGCCCTCGCCGAGCACCTCCCGCGGGTCGTCAACGCCCGCGTGGAGGTGGTGGAGGAGGGGGAGACGGTCACCTTCCTGCACCGCATCCGCCCGGGGGGCGCCGACCGCTCGTACGGGATCCAGGTCGCCAAGCTCGCCGGGCTGCCCGCCAGCCTGCTGGCCCGGGCCCGGGAGATCCTCGGAGAGCTGGAATTGCACCGCCCGATCGAGGCCGACCGCCCCGCACCGGCGCAGCTCGACCTGGGCCTGGGGGCGCCGCCCGCCCACCCGGTGCTCGACGAGCTGGCCGGGCTGGACCTCGACGACCTCACCCCCCGGGAGGCACTCAGCAAGCTCGCCGAGCTGCAGGAGCGGATGGGTCGGTGACCGCCCCCATCCGCCTCCTCCCCCCGCAGGTGGCCGACGCCATCGCGGCCGGGGAGGTCGTCGAGCGGCCCGCCGCCGCCGTCAAGGAGCTCTGCGAGAACGCGCTCGACGCCGGGGCGACCCGGATCGACGTCGACCTGGAGGCCGGTGGGCTGGTGCGCATCGTGGTGGCGGACGACGGCGCCGGCATCCCCGGCGACCAGCTCCGTCTGGCGATCGCCCGCCACGCCACCTCCAAGCTCGAGACCGTCGACGACCTGGCCCGGGTCCGGAGCCTCGGCTTCCGGGGGGAGGCGCTGGCCAGCATCGCCGCGGTCAGCGACCTCCGGATCACCAGCCGCACCGCCGGGGAGGAGGGCGCCTGGCTGCTGCACGCGCGGGCCGGCGAGGTGCTGGAGCACCGGGCGGCGGCACGCGCCCCGGGTACGACGGCGGAGGTCTGCGACCTCTTCCACAACACCCCGGCCCGGCTCGCCTTCCTCCGCACCGAGCGCAGCGAGTCGGCGGCCGCGGTGCGTGCCGTCTCCGACCTGGCCCTCACCCACCCCGAGGTCGGCTTCAGCTGCAGGAGCGACGACCGATTGGTGCTGCGCAGCCCCGGGGGCAGCCTGATCGACACGGCCGCCGCGGTCTTCGGCCGTGACGCCGGGGAGCTGATCGCCGTCGAGGGCGCCAGCGAGATCGCGGTCAGCGGTCTCATCAGCGAGCCGCGCAGCCACCGGGGGAGCCGGACCGGGCTGGTCATCGTGATCAACCGGCGCCGCGTCCACAACCGCGCCCTGGTGGTGGCGGTGGAGGAGGCGTACGCCGGGCTGCTGCCGATGGGGCGCCATCCCTTCGGGGTGGTGGAGGTGACCCTGGACCCGGCCATGGTCGACGTCAACGTCCACCCCACCAAGCGTGAGGTCCGCCTCCGCGAGGAGGGACGGGTCTTCACCGCCGTCCAGCACGCCTGCTGGTCGGCACTTCAGGAGGCCCGTCTCAGCCTGGCGGGGATCCGCCTGCCCCAGCTCGGGGGCGGCCTGCCCGGCGCTGCCGGCGGCGGGGAGCCGGAATTGGAGCTGCGGGAGGGACCGGGCAGCCGGATGGTGGAGCCCTGGCCCTACGCGTTGAGGGAGGCGGCGGGCGCCACCCCCGCCCAGGCGGGGAGCCCCGCTCTCGATCAGGCGCCGCCCGGCGGCTGGGGAGCCTCGTCGGAGCCGCCGGCCGGCCAACCTTCGCCCGACCACCGCCTCGCCGACCTGGCCCCGCTCCGGCCCCTGGCCCAGACCTCCGAGGGATGGCTGGTGGCGGAATCGCCGGGCGGCCTGGTCCTGGTCGATCCCCACGCGGCCCACGAGAAGATCCTCTACGCCGAGCTCCTCGCCGAGGGCGACGCCGCCGTCCGCGAGGGCCGGCCGGCCACCAGCCAGCTCCTGCTCGTCGACAGCGTGGTGAGCGTGGAAGCCGCCGGCATGGAGCGACTGTCGGAGAGCTTCGACATCCTGGCCGGGCTCGGCTTCCAGCTCGAGGCGTTCGGCCCCGGCCTCATCCGCTGCAGCGCCGTCCCCGCCGCGACGGCGTCCCTCGACCCGGAGCGACTGGTCCGCGACCTCCTCGACAGCCTCCCGGCAGGCGGCGACGCGCCTGCCCGGCGGCGCCGCCTGGCGGCGCTCACCGCCTGCCACGCGGCCGTCCGCCTCGGCGACCGCCTCGACCCGCGCGAGCAGCTTCGCCTCCTGGAGCGCCTGGTGGTCACCCCGGGCGGCCTGACCTGCCCGCACGGGCGACCGACGGTCATCGTCCTCGACGACCGCAGCCTGCGGCGCGCCTTTGGCCGCCCGACCGTCTAGCAGGATGCCGAAGCACCCTGCCGGGGCTCCCTCCGCCTGATGACCGCCACGCCTGCTCCGGTCGTCGCCGTGGTGGGACCGACCGCCACCGGCAAGACCGCGCTCGCGGTGCTCCTGGCTCGTGCCATCGGCTCCGCCGAGCTGGTCAATGCCGACTCCCGCCAGGTGCTGCGGGGCCTCCACGTCGGGACCAACCGGCCCGGCCCCGAGGACCTCGAGGGCGTGCCCTGCCACCTCCTGGGGATCACCGACCCCGGTGCGCCGTTCTCGGTCGCGGATTGGCTCGCGGCGGCGCGTGCGTGCCTTGCCTCCCTGGACCTTCGGGGGATGCGGCCGATCGTCGTCGGTGGCACGGGCCTCTACGTGCGCGCCCTGCTGGACGGCCTCGAGCTGGACGGGGCCCCGCCCGACCCGGCCCGCCGGGCCACGCTGAACGCCAGCGCCGCCAGTCCCGAGGGGCTCGTGGCGCTGGCCGGCGAGCTCCGGAGGCGCGATCCGGAGGGTGCCGCCGGGATCGACCTGCGCAACCCCCGCCGCGTGGTGCGGGCCACGGAGATCGTCGAGGCGTGCGGCAGCCTGGCGGGCCGGGGCCGGACGGGCGCCACCCGCCCGAGCGTGAGGATCGGCCTCGACGCGGCCCCCGACCTTCACCGTGGATGGATCGCCGAGCGGGCGCGCGCGATGCTGGCCGGTGGCCTGCTCGAGGAGACGGCTGCGGCGCTCGCGCGCGGGGTGCCCCCGGAGGCGCTGGGTGCCTCCGGCATCGGCTACCGCGAGGCCCTGGCGGTCCTCGACGGGAGGCTCTCCGAAACCGCCGCCGCCGCCGAGATCGTGCGCAGGACGGCCCGCTACGCCAAGGCCCAGCGCACCTGGTTCCGTGCCGACCGGAGCGTCGTCTGGCTCCACCGCGAGAGGGGAGACGATCTCGACGAGCTGGTCACGAGGGCGGTCGCGCTGGCTGAGCACGCCTGACCCAACCTGCCCCGGGGGCTCCTGAACCCCGCCGGCTCCCCGCCTCCCCGGCGGCCCGGAGACCGAACATACGTCAGGAACATCCGTTTGCGTTTCGGCGCCGGCCATGCTACAGTCGGGTGTGCCCCGACACGCTGAGAGGTGAGACAGACGACATGGTAGACGCCCTCAACCCGCGCCAGCGGCAGATCATCGAGTTCCTCCGCGAGCACGCGCGCACGCATGCCTACCCTCCCACGGTCCGGGAGATCGGGCTCGCGGTCGGCCTCAGCTCCTCCTCGACGGTGCAGAACCATCTCAACTCGCTCGAGGCCAAGGGCTACATCCGCCGCGACCCCACCAAGTCGCGCACGGTGGAGGTGGTCGGCCACGAGCCGGCCTCGACCCGCAGCGCTCCGCGGGTGCTCACCCTCCCCCTGGTCGGTCGCGTCGCCGCGGGCACCCCGGTGCTCGCCGAGCAGAACGTCGAGGACCACATCACGGTGGGCCAGGAGCTGGCCGGTGACGACGGAGCCTACGCCCTCACCGTCCACGGCGACAGCATGATGGACGCCGGCATCCTGGACGGCGACCTGGTCGTCGTCAGGCCACGGCGTGATGCGCCGCCGAACGGGACGATCGTTGTCGCCCGGATCGAGAACGAGGCGACCGGCGAGGGCGAGGTGACCGTGAAGCGCTTCTTCCGCGAGGGCGGTCGCGTGCGCCTCCAACCCGAAAACGCCAGCTACGCGCCGATCTTCGTGAACGGGGAGCTCTCCCTCGAGGGAGTGGTCGCCGCGGTGATCCGCGTCGTCCACTGACCCCACCGGGCAGAACAGCCGGCCGCGGGTTCCCTGCTACTCGCTGAAGAAGTCCTCGCTCATCTCGGCGTCGGCCCATCCGTTGTCGTCGTCGTCGGGCGCCGGGGGCTCGAGCTCGACCGGCGGCAGCGATTCGAGGTAGCGGTCCAGGTACTCGGTGAGGTCCGCGGAGGCCTGCCCGTGAGCCGTCACCCGGGTCTCTCCGTCATCCTCGATCGCGCTGAGGGCGAGGTCCGGGCGGTGGTCGAGGAGCAGGGGCAGCGCTGGCACGATGGCCACCGGCAGCGCCACCAGCACGAGCGGCGTGACCGCGGTGAGGATGAGCAGCGCCAGGACGATGACGATGGCGAAGCCCGCGGCCATCTCGGCGCCGTAGCGAACTCGCCGCACCGGCCGGATGACCAGGTAGTGGGCGCCGCGTTCGGCCACGACCATTCCCGGCACCCGCTCGATGTCGAACTGCGCGAGGACCTCCTGCGCAGGCCGGCTGGTGCGGGCCGCGATCTGGTAGGGGACGGTCGACGTCCTCTTCTGGATGACTGCCTGTCCTCTCACGTATCCCTGACGCTTGATGCCGTCACGCAACCACCGGGGCGACCCCTGCGAGGGCGCGTGGTGCCAATTCCCCTGCGCGTACGGTACCGGAGATCATGCCCCCTTCGAGCAGGGATGCGGGCGGATCCGCGCCATCCGGCGGCCCTGCCCAACTCGCAGGGATGCCGGGAAATGCCGCGGGTTATGGACTAGGATGTGACCGGTTTAAGAATCGTTAAGAATTCCGTGAGGCGATCCTGGCATGTCCGCTCAGCCCGTCCGGCACCGAGGGGGAGGGAAGGGACGTCTCCAGGTCCTGTCGCGCCGGGCCCTGCCGCTCCTCATCGCGCTCCAGGTGGGGCTGCTGAGCGCCGCCGGCGCCCCGGGCGGCGGTGCCGTCCCGACTCCGACCGGGGTGAGCGTCGCCAGCCTGAGCCGCCAGGTGCAGCCGTCGGTGGTGGACACGATCACCTTCGCCGACCCGGCCGGGACCCAGATCCTGGGTACGGGGATCATCGTCTCCTCCTCGGGCCTGGTCCTCACCGATTACCACGTCATCCGCGATGACGTCTTCGTCGGGGTCCGTGTGGGGGGTACCGGGCAGGTTCATCCGGCGACGGTCGTGCTCACCGATCCCGACGACGACCTGGCCCTCCTCCAGATCCAGGATGCCCCGACCCTGAAACCTGCGGAGCTGGCGCGGACCTCCTCCGCGGCGGTCGGCGACCCCGTTCTCGCCATCGGCAACGCCATGGGCCTCGGACAGGTGCCCAGGGCAGTGGCGGGCCGCCTGGTGGCGCTCCACCGCAGCATCAGCTACGGAGTCGGCTCGGGCACGGTCGACCTGGACGGCGTGATCGAGGCTGAGGCCCCGATCTTCGCGGGCGACTCCGGTGGGGCGCTGGTGGACGCCACCGGCCACGTCATCGGGCTCATCGCCGCCGGCTCGGACGACGCGCCCTGCGCCCCTGCGGCCGTCTGCCCGCTGCACCTCGCCTACGCGATTCCGATCCACACGGCGCTGACGCAGATCGGCTACACGACTCTCTGACCTGGATCGCGGGGAGGAGTCCGCGCCACCAGGCCACGTCCCCGAAGAGTCAGTCGGAGGGGATGACGAGGGTTTCGCCCACCTGGATGACGGGAGAGCCGAGGTGGTTGGCGGAGAGGATCTGCGCCACCTCATCGCGGACGTCACCACCGCCGGAGTGGCTCTCGGCGATGCTCCAGACGGTGTCGCCGGGACGGACGACCACGGTCACGGCCGCGGTGGGGGTCGTGGTCGCGCCGACGCCTCCAACGAGCGCCCAGCCGATGCAGGCGGCCGACGCCGCACCGAGGAGGGCTCGCCCNNGCAGGGCCGCCCGGAGGGAACGTCTGTTTGCATAGCGCCCAGCGTAAGGCAAACACCCGTTCGCTGTCAAGGTTCCGCCGATAATCCGTGACATGGAGCCCCGCGTCCGGGTCGCCGTCTGTCTCATCGCCGCCGAACGGCTCCTGCTGGTCGCCCACCGCAAGGGTGCGCATCGGTACTGGCTGCTGCCGGGGGGAGGGGTGGAGGTGGGGGAGACCCTCGTCGAGGCGGCCCGCCGGGAGGTCCGTGAGGAAACCGGCGTGGACGCGAAGATCGGCCGTCTGCTGATCGTCTGCGACGCCATCGAGCCCGGAGGCCGCCACCTCGTCAACCTGGTCTTCGCAGCCGCGGCGGTGGTGGCGCCGCGCCCAGAAGCCACGGAGGTCGCACCGGCCGGCGGTGGGGGAGGCAGCCCGCCACTCGACCCCGCCATCGACGAGGTCCGGTGGGTCAGCCGCGACGAGCTGCTCGGCCTGGAACTGCACCCGCCGATCGCGGGCGCCGTCGTCGCCGCCTGGGCCGGCGGCTTCGCCGGCGAGGTCCAGGTCCTCGGCAACGTCTGGGCGGCGGACCCGAGCCGCCCCGACGGCCGCGCCGAGCCACCCGGCACGTAGGGATCGGGATGCACCACGGCACGATCAGATGAGCGGACCACCCCCAACGATGCGCTCGACCACCATCGACGCCGGCGGTCCGGTCCACGTCGCCGAGTGGGGCGAGGGGCCCGTCCGGACCGTTCTGGTTCACGGCCTGGGCGGCTCCCACCTCAACTGGATGCGGGTGGCCCCGCAGCTGGCGCGGCATGGACGGGTGCTGGCCCCCGACCTGGCCGGATTCGGCCTCACCCCGGTCGCCGGACGACGGACGACGATGGCCGCCGAGCGGGCCCTCCTGCACCGCCTGATCCGCCAGACGTGTGACGAGCCAATCCTCCTCATGGGCAACTCGATGGGCGGTCTCATCGCCCTCGCCGAGGCCGCGCTGCACCCCGAGCTCGTCGCCGGCCTCGTGCTCGTGGACGCGGTGCTCCCCGGGCCCTGGCGTCAGGGGCGGCCGAGAGTGGTCGTGCTCTCCTTCACCTCGTACCTGCTTTCGCCGCTGGGCCGCAGCCTGCTCCGGCGCGTCCGCGACCGAGCCTCGGTCGATGACCTGGTGGAGGGCGCGCTCCGGCTCAACGCGCAGCGCTTCGAGCGGATCCCGCCCGAGGTGGTGCGTGCACACGTGCTCCTTGAACGGAAGCGGGGCCACATCCAGGACGACGATGGTGCCTACGTCGAGGCCGCCCGCTCCATCGTCCTCGCTCTCGCCCACCCGGGCATGCTGCACAGGATCATCGACCGCGTCCGGGTCCCGACCCTCATCGTCCAGGGCGCAGCCGACCGCCTGGTACGCGTGGACGCTGCGCTGGACGCCCACCGGGAACGCCCCGACTGGGGCCTCCAGGTTCTGGACGATGTCGGCCACATCCCGATGCTCGAGGTCCCCGACATGTTCTTGGAGAGCGTGGAGACCTGGCTCCGAACCGGGGGACCGGAATCCGCCGGGGCGCACCTGTTCCGGCCCACCAACATCTAGAATCGATCCGGCGATGAGGGATCACATCCATCGGTACCGGACCGAGCTGGCCTGGCACGGCTCCACCGGCGGCGGCTACGCCGCCTACGACCGCACCCATCGCGTGGACGTGCCGCCTGGCAACGTCAGCCTGACCATGAGCGCTGACCCGGCCTTCCGGGGCAACCCGGAGCTGCCCAATCCCGAGCAGCTCCTGCTCGCCGCCGCCAGCTCCTGCCAGCTGCTCAGCTTTCTGGCCCTGGTCGCGCGCGAGGGTATCGACGTGGTCAGCTACGAGGACAGCGCGGAGGCGCTGATGCCTGATGACGACAAACCTGTCCGGATCACGCGGATCACGCTGCGGCCCCGAGTGGTCGTCGCCCCGGGATCCGGTGAGCGGGTGCGCGCCCTGCTGATCCGCGCCCACCACGACTGCTTTATCGCCAACAGCATCAAGGCCGAGATCATCCTCGAGCCGCAGATCCGGCACGCGAACGGTTCCGAGGAGCTGCGGATCGTCTGAGACCGCCGCTCAGTCCTCGCCGACCTCCCGCAGGTAGTCCCCCAGGCGCGCATACGCGGCCCGCTTGCGGCGGTCCGTGATCTCGGTGTAGACGCGGAGCGTCTCCAGAGTGGCGTGCCCGAGCACCTCCTGGACCAGCCGGACGTCGCCGTCGGTCGCCTCCAGGAGGGTGGTCGCAGCGGTGTGGCGAGCGGCATGGGGGCTGCGCAGCCCCTCGATCAGGCGGAACGCCTCCGGGTCGTGGGCGAATCGCCGGCGCAGCGCCGTCAGCGCCCGGCGCGCCCCGTCGGTGGTGAGGCGGTTGCCGGCGAGCACGCGACCACCCGGCATGTCGGGGTGGGCGACGCTGATGAAAAGCGCCGGAGAGGCGTCCTGTCCGCGCCCGAGCAGGTACTCGCGGACGGCCTTCCAGGCGTCCTCGGTGAGGAAGACGGTGCGATTCTTGCCCCCCTTGCCGAGCACCCGGAACCCCTCGGGCCGGATGTCCCCCCGGTCGAGCCCGCACGCCTCGCCGATCCGGCAGCCGCTGCTGATCAGGAAATGGACCAATGCGCGGTCGCGGAGATCGCGCAATCCCTCGCGCGGGAGGGCGGCGAGCAGGCGGGGGACCATCTCGGTCGCGATCGGGTGGGGGTCGCCGACGATGTAGCGGGGCACGACCACCCGTCGCGACAGCTCGGCCGCGGTCCAGCCCTCGTCGTACGCGTAGCGGAGGAACTGGCGAAGCGCCACCAGGGCGCGGGCGCGGGTGCGCGGGTTGGGGAGGGCCTCGGCCAGCTCGATCTGGTAGCGGCGAAGGACGGCGGCGTCCAGCCCGTCGCAGAGCGCACCACCCGCATCGCGAGCGCTCGCGAAGGCGACGAACTTGGCGAGGTCGTAGCGGTAGGCGCGGACCGTCGTGAGCGGTCGATTTCGCTGCACCCGCAGGTAGTCGAGGAACTGCTGGACCTGGTCGGGCAGTGGGTCGCCAGGACCCGGAACCTGGCCGACCCAGGCGGGGAGGCGGGGGCGATGCGGCGCAGTGGGGCGACGCTTCTCGGGGACGCGAGCCGGCATCGGGGCTAATGATGCGACCCGGCGGCCCTCATGGAGAGAATGGCACCGCTTTGCGTGGGCGCTGTCAGCCCCGATCAGGAGGTAGGGTAGAGCCGTGTTGACACAGGATCAGATCCAGGACGCGCGGCGGCGAGCGGCGCAGCTCCTTGCGGAGGCGGGGTTCGTCCTCACCGACGAGGAGCACAACGGCATCGAGGTGGCCGACTTCGGCCTCTCAGAGCTCGATCAAACGGGGCTGGAGGTCGTCGTGTACGTCAACACGCAGCGTGTCTGCGCCAAGGAGCTCGTGATGTTCCCCGGACAGACCTGCCCCGAGCATCGCCATCCGCCATTCGATGGTACGCCCGGCAAGGAGGAGACGTTCCGCTGCCGCAGCGGTCTGGTGTACCTCTACCTCGAGGGCCCGCCGGCGGAGAGGCCCACCTGCCGGCCGGCAAAGGTGGGTCGGGGCGCGTTCACGGTGTGGCACGAGGTGGCCCTCTTGCCGGGTCAGCAGCACACGGTCCCGCCCAACACGCTGCACTGGTTCCAGGCGGGGCCGGAGGGTGCCATCGTCTCGGAGTTCTCCACGCATAGCCGTGACGATCTCGACGTCTTCACGGACCCTGACATCGCTCGGACCACCGTCGTCGCGTCGAGCTGAGTTTCAGCGAAGCATGCAGGACACCGGTACCTGGGGGCTGCGTGAGGCCAAGGCCGGGGGCGACGACAAGACGATTGCCGGGGTGATGGTCGAGTACCTCGAGTGGGCCCATGGGCGGCTGCTGGAGCTGTACGGGGTGGACGATCCCCCCACCGATCCCCGTCTGGTGTGCCAGAGTCTCCACGAGTTCCGCCGCCCCCACGGTGTGCTCCTCCTCGCCGAGAGTGACGGCCGTCCAGCCGCCATCGGAGCCCTGCGGCGTCTCTCGGATGACGTCGCCGAGGTCAAGCGGATGTATGTCGTCCCACGCTTCCGCGGGCGCCACATCAGCTCCGCCATCCTCGACCGGCTGATCGCGGAGGCCCGGGCGATGGGGGCGGCCACGCTGCGTCTCGACACCTGCAGGTTCATGAGCGACGCCCAGCGCCTCTACCGCTCTCGGGGCTTCGCCGAGCGCAGCCGCTACGAGGGGTCGGAGATCCCCGCGCGGCTGCAGCAGCACTGGGTCTACTTCGAGCGCGGCCTCGCAGGCGGCGGCTGACCTACCGACTCCGGCTCTCTGACGCCTGGTCAGACGCGATCGGGCCAGAGCCACGCCGCGGGCGGTCAGCGAGAGGGGGGAGCGGAGGCGTCCCCGCATGGGTCGAAGGCCCCTGGCGCCCTGATCGGGACAGCGCTAGCCTGCCGGCGCCGGTTGGGCGGACCCATGGGGCACGGCTGGCGTCGTTACCGGCAGGCCCCGCCGTGGGCCACGGGCCCCTCCTCCGGAGTCGGTTCGCGTGTGCTCCACATGCCGGTGTGGTCGGCCAACGTCGCTGACGTGATGCCGCACCCGGGTACATCCGAGGAGACGACCGAGCTCCTCGTCGACTTCGCGCGCCGCAATCTACACCGCGATGAACAGGGCAGCGATCACCCTGGTCGCCAACGACGTGGCCTCGGTCGAGGACGTCGACCGCGCCTGGATGGCCATCATGAAGACACCGTTCGGTCCTTTCGGTGCGCTTGACGATGTCGGGATCGACACCGCCTGGCACATCAGCGAGTACTGGGCAGGGGTGACCGGGGACGCGCAACTCCGCGCCAACGCCGACTGGCTGCGCGGCTACGTGGATAGCGGCCGCACCGGTGCCAAGGCCGGCGAGGGCTTTTACCGCTACCCCGATCCGGCGTACGCCGCTCCCGACTTCGTGCAGGGCAAGTAGCACCGGCGAGCACCAACCACTGGAGAGAACAGTGGCACAAGCTGTGACGCCACGACCGTCTGGGACAGGGCTCCTCACGCCCGCCCTGGCGAGCGCATTCAGCATGCGGATCAGATCCTCGTCAACGAGGAGGACGGGAGGATCCTCGCCGAGGTGACCCGGTACGGCAGGAACATCATCAGGGTCACCCTTGCCGTCCGGCAGAAGGTCACACCCGTCCCGGAGCGCCCCGCGAGTCCCATCTGTTTTCTGAAGGTGATCCCGTCCGTCCAGGTGGATGCTCCGCCCGATGTGCTCAAGCTCAACCGCCTGGTGATCGATCCTGATGTGATCACCGAATTGCGGGTGGGGGAGGGGACCCTGGAGTTCGGCGATGCACCGTATGACTCCTTCCTGGCGAAGATTCCCGT
This sequence comes from Candidatus Dormiibacterota bacterium, assembly GCA_003135255.1. Taxonomy (GTDB): domain Bacteria; phylum Chloroflexota; class Dormibacteria; order Aeolococcales; family Aeolococcaceae; genus Changshengia. The sequence goes on from PLAX01000148.1 coordinate 27,399, forward strand.
CCGGCAGGTCGTCTGCTCCGAGGTCATCGTCCACGACTTCACCCTGGGGTACGGCGAATTGTCTCAGCCGGCGAGGCTGAGGATCGCCACGCAGCAGATCACCGCCAGGGCGAATCCGGCCGGCATCAGAAGCGAACCGATGTTCCGGTTGTACCTGAGGAGATTGGTCCCTTTGAATCGGTGAAGCTCCAGAGGACGCTGCTGAGCGCACCGCTCAGGTACGGACCGCTGCCGGCCCCCGGGTGATGGGTCGGGATGGTCACGTACGGGTTGAGCGACATGCCGACCAGGAACTGCACGACGAGGATGACGAGCGTCGCCGCAGTGCGGCGCCGCAGCACGCCGACGCGCCGCGCGGTCTCAGTGACCATGGTTGGCACAGGCTCGGCAGCGTCACTGGCAACCCCGGAGAAAGGCTCAGCGCCAGCCTGGGGCGTCGGGAGCCAGCGCCGGGAGCCGCGCCTCGCGGCTCTCCACCCTTTGTTCCTGAGAAGATACATTATCATGAGTAAGAAGCGGGACCAGAGAGACGTCGACGGCAACGCCCCCCATCGCCCCCTCTCGGCCCGGATCAGGCGGTGAGCACGTTGACCCAGCTGACCTGGCTGAAGCGCGCGAAGTCGGTGTCCGCCGAGCACACCTGGAGACCATGCTCGATGGCGATCGCGGCCAGGTGGGCGTCGGATATCAGGTTGCCCCGCAGACCCGCGGAGGTGATCAGGCCACCCAGCACCGCCGCGTGGCTGGCCGTTGGCTGCGGGATCCAGGCGTTGTCGCAGGTCAGCCACTCTTCGACGTAGATCCACGCCTGCTCGGCGGTGAGCGGCCGGTCCAGGGCCCTCGGGTGGGTGACGATCCGGAGGAAGGCGGTGATGCTAGGCCATGCGAACCCCACGCGGCGGGGCCCGTTCAACACCCCCTCCAGCCAGGACGCCACTCGCTCATGGTGGGGGCTCGCCGAGTCGGCGGCGTAGAGGAGCACGCTGGCGTCGATCAGCATCAGCGGCCGCCGGCCCCATCCAGCGTCTCGAGGGCCTCGGCGACGTTGGAAACGTCGATTCTGAGGCCCAGGGGGGTCGAGCGCTGCCGAAAGCGGTGGTGGACCCTCGGGGTCTGGAGCAGCCCGGCACGGATCAGCTGATTGACGGCCTCGCTGAGCCCGACCGACCCACCGCGTCGCAGCTGGGCGATGGCGGCGGCCACATCGTCATCGAGATCCACGGTTGTTCGCATGCATCCAGCATACATCATGATGCGAAGTTACGCGCATCATGATGTGCAGCGCTGCCATCTCCCCTCTTCCCCCATCAGGTCCCGGGCGGCCGCGTCACCTCGAAGACCAGCTGCTCACCGTCGATCTCGTCCATCTGCACGCCAGCCTGGACGAACCCCACCTTGTGCACGACCGCCAGGGAGGCCAGGTTCGCCGGCGCCACGGAGGCGAAGACGGTCATCTCCCCCCGCGCCCAGGCCCACGCCACCAGGGCCGCCGCCGCTTCAGTGGCGAGACCCTGCCCGCGGTGCGCCGGGAAGACCGTGTAGCCGATCTCCGCTCGCCCGACCGCCCGGGGAGGCCCGTGGAAACCGCAGTGCCCGGCGACGGCCCCATCGGAGTGCCGGCCCATGAGACGCGCGCACCAGGCTCGCAGATCGGGGTCGGCCCGCATCCGCTCCAGCTGCACCTTGAGGAAGAAGTCATCGGAGGCGTCGGGGGCGGGGAACTCGACGGGCAGGTCCACTCCCTACAGCCTGGACGCCTCCCGGCGGTCCCGCCTGGCCAGCGCCTCGAGCGCCGCCTCGTGAAGTAGGACCAGTGACAGCCGCTCGGTCCTGATCGAGGCCGTGGGGATAACGTCGGGGGGCTGACTGGGGAGCGCCACCGGATCAGCGTGGCACGGGTGCTCGACGAGATGGCCCGTCGCCTCGACGGCTCCCGTCCGCTCCGCCCCGGCCTCCTCCGGCTCAGGGTGCGCGACAGATCCGCGGCGAGGGTCAGGCCGGCCCTCGAGCAGCGCCGGCCACGCCCGGCAGCTCGCTGACCTCGGCCGGCGAGTCGCCGGCTGATGGCATGCGCCGCCATGCGCGACCCGCGAACGTCATGTGCACGTCGCTGATCCGGCGTTCCAGAAAGCCTGCCTCGCAGTACGCGAAGTAGAAGCGCCACATGCGCAGGAACTGCTCGTCGTAGCCAAGGGCGACGGCGCGGTCGCGCGCCGCGTCAAGCGCCTCGCGCCAGTGCCTCAGCGTGACCGGGTAGTTGGCGCCGATGTCGTCGAGCTCCACCAGGCGGAGCCCGCTGGCCCGGTTGGCGGCATCGACCAGGGCCCTGACAGAGGGGAGGAATCCCCCGGGGAAGATGTACCGCTTGATGAAGTCCTCGCGCCAGCGCGCGGACGACCAGGCGCGGTCCTCGATCACGATGGCCTGCAGCACCGCCAGCCCATCCGGGGCGAGCAGCCTCTCGCAGCAGCGGAAGAATTCGTCGTACAGCCGCCAGTCGACGGCCTCGATCATCTCGACCGACACGAGCTTCGTGTACGTGCCCTGCAGGTCGCGGTAGTTCTGGTCGAGCACGGTGATGCGATCGGAGAGGCCGGCTGCGGCGACGCGGGCGCGCGAATACTCGCACTGCTCCTGCGAGATCGTGGTCGTGGTGACGCGGCAGCCGTGACGCCGGGCGGCGTGGATGGCGAGACCGCCCCAGCCGGTGCCGATCTCCAGCAGGTGGTCGCCGGCGGTGAGGCGCAGCCGGTCGCAGATGCGGTCGAACTTGCGCAGCGAGGCCGCCTCCAGGTCGTCGCCTGGCTCGAAGATGGCGCACGAGTAGGCCATGGTCGGATCGAGGAAGAGCTCAAAGAAGCTGTTCCCGAGGTCATAGTGGGCGTGGATGTTGCGCCGGTCGGCGAGGCGGGTCGGACGGTGTGAGCGGAGCCGTCCGGCGACCTGACGGACGGCATCGAGGGGCGCAGTGAGCCGGTTGATCCGGCCGAGGTTGTGTGCCAGCAGCCCGAGCAGCTCGGTGAGGTCCGGGGTGTCCCAGTACCCACGCATGTAGGCGGCGCCCAGCCCGTTGCCGCCCGCGGTCGCCGTCATGCCCCACACGCGCTCGTCGTGGACGGTCATGTGGGCGCACTTCCCGCCGTGTCCAAGGACGGTGGTTCCGGACTCTTCGCGGATCGAGAGGCAACCCCCACTCAGGGCCGAGCCGAGGGTCAGGATGGAGCCCCGCGCCAGGCGATCCCGGCTCCGTGCGGTCACAGCGCGCTGCCCCTGCGACATCGGCGGATCGTGGTCCTCGTGGGGCGGGGCCTCTGCGGCGCCGTGGCGATCCGCCGGCCCGGCCGTGGGTGATGGCGAGGGCGCCGGGCGTCCCCGCGAACGCTGCACAAGGTAGCGCATCGGAGACACGTGGAGAGCGTCGTGAACCGCGCCGCTGCGGAGGGAGGCGGTGGAGGCGTCGATCGGCACCAGGCGGTCAGAATCGAGGGCGATGACCGCCGCCGCCCCCATCCTCGACGTGACCGACGCCAGCTTCGACAGCGCCGTCATCGCCGCATCGGCCATCCACCCGGTCGTCGTCGATTTCTGGGCCGGATGGTGTACCCCCTGCCGCACCCTCGGCCCCATCCTCGAGCAGGCCGTTGCGCTCCACGGCGGGGTCACTCTGGCCAAGCTCGACGTCGACGCCAACCCGGAGATCACCGCCCGCTTCGGCATCCAGGGCATCCCCGCGGTGAAGGGGTTCCGGGACGGGCAGCTGGTCGCCGAGTTCGTCGGGCTCCAGCCGCGAGCCCAGGTGGAGCGCTTCCTCGCCCAGCTGGCGCCCGCTCCCCCTCCCCCACCGCCCCCGTCCGGCGAGGCGGGTTTGCGCGCCGCCGTGCTGGCTCAGCCGGACGACGCGAGCCTCCGCCGGGCGCTCGGGGCCCTTCTTCTGGATGCGGGTCGGTCGACGAGGCCGACGAGGTGCTGGCCGCCGCCCGCGACGATCAGGTGTGCGACGGTCTGCGAGCCCGGATCGAGATCCACCGGGACGGTGATCCCGCGCTGGCCGCCCTGGTCGATGAGCATCCCGACGCCGCGGCCGTGCGCCGATTGATCGCCGCCATCCGCGAATCCGGTTCCCCGCAGCGGTCACAACTCCGCCGGGTGGTGCTCGGCGCCCTGGCAACGGCGCGCAGCGGCGACCCCGTGGTCGAGGCGCTGCGCGGGGAGCTGGCCTCCGCGCTCTTCTGACCTGGATCGGCCGGGTTGCGGTGCCGCGAGGGCGGCTCCGTCTGTGCGACATTGGTACCCGCAATCGCCAGCGATCGCATCGGGAGCAGAGCCATGCCACACGTCGCGGACGCGCTGACCGGGGAGACGATCCGGATCGCCGGCCACGGCGGCGACGAGATCGGCGCCTACCTCGCCCAGCCCATGGGCGACGGGCCCTTCGGCGGAGTCGTTGTCATCCACCACATGCCGGGCTGGGACCGCTGGAGCAAGGAGGTGACCCGCACCTTTGCCGCCGCCGGCTACCTCGCCATCTGCCCCAATCTCCACGAGCGCGAGGGCAAGGGCGCCGGTCCCGACGATTCCTCCACAGCGGTGCGAGCGGCCGGCGGGGTGCCGGACGACCGCCTGGTCGGCGACGTGGATGCCGCCGCCCATCATCTCCGCTCCTTCCCCTCGTCCAACGGCAAGCTCGGTGTCATCGGATACTGCTCCGGAGGCCGGCAGAGCTTCCTCGCCGCCTGCAAGCTCCCCTTCGACGCCGCCGTCGACTGCTACGGCGCGGGCGTCGTGGGCACGCCACCGCCGCAGGCACCATTCACGTTCACGCCCCTGATCGGCCTCTCCCCGGACCTGTCCTGCCCGCTGCTCGGCCTCTTCGGCGCCGAGGACCGCTTCCCCTCGCCGGAGCAGGTCGCGGAGCTGGACGCCGAGCTGACCCGCCTGGGCAAGGTGCATGAGTTCCACAGCTATGAGGGCGCCGGTCACGGCTTCTTCTGCGTGGATCGCCCCAGCTACCGCGTCGAAGCCGCCCTGGACGGATGGGCGCGGATCTGGGAGTGGTTTGGCCGCCACCTCAGCTCCTGACGCGAGCGCGGGGCGACTGCTCAGTGCTCAGGGACGTGAGAACCCGCTGACACCCGACACCGACATCACGGAATGGCCGTAGCGGTCAGGCGCTCCGCAGCAGCGAGCCGGCATCCCCGCTCGGACGCTGTGCCGGGGCCGCCTTCCACGGCCGCTGACCCCAACCGGCGGCCGCGCCGGCCGACTGGCGGGAGAGCAGGTCGGCGACCCCCTGGGGGTCGAGGGGCTCGGCGAAATGGAAGCCCTGTGCGAGGTCACAGCTCATCCCGCGCAGCTCGTCGAGCTGGCCGGCGTGCTCCACCCCCACGGCTACGACCCGAAGGTCGAGCGTCCTGCCCAACCCGATGATCCCGGCAAGGAACGCCCGCTCCCGCTCGTCGGTGGCGACATTGTCAACGAATGACTTGGGGATCTTGAGGGCGTCGACGGGGAGGAACTTCAGCTCCCCCAGGGAGGAGTACCCCGTCCCGAAGTCGTCGATGGCGATCGTCACCCCGAGATCCTTGAGAGCGCGGATCCGTTCCAGGGTCGTCGCGGTGTTCTCGACCAGCAGGCTCTCGGTGATCTCCAGGTTGAGAAGTGACGGGCTGAGGTGGGTCTCACGGAGGATGGTCGCGACCTCCACGGCGAAGTCCGGGTGCAGGAGCTGGCGCGGCGAGAGGTTGACGCTCACCGAGAGGTCCCGGCCGGAGTCACCCGCCGACCAGCGCACCGCCTGTTCACACGCGGTGCGCAGCACCTGGCGGCCGATCTCGCGGATGAGGCCGCTGGCCTCGGCGACGGGAATGAACTCGCGGGGGCCGATCCGGCCAAGGTGAAGGCTGTCCCAGCGGGCCAGGGCCTCGACGCCGACCATGGTCCCGCTCTCGAGCGCCACGATCGGCTGGTACTCGAGGAACAGCTCGCCGGCGGACACCGCTTTCTCCAGATCGGCCTTCAGCCGGAGTCGCCGCTCCAGTGCCCGCTGCATGCCGGCGTCGAAGGTCTCGACGGTGGCCTTGCCCCGCTCCTTGGCCCGGTACATGGCGACGTCCGCCTCCCGGAGCAGGTGGTCGTACGTCATCGACGGCCGGTCGGCGATCGCGATGCCGACGCTCGCCCCGATGGCGACCGGAGTCCCGTGCAGATCAAAGGGGCCCGTCAGCTCCTCGAGGAAGCGCTCGGCGACCGCAACCGCCTCCTCGGGACCGGCCAGGTCCTCGATGAGGACCGCGAACTCGTCACCACCCAGGCGAGCGACCGTGTCGAAGGGCCGGACAACCCGCCGCAGCCGCCGCGTCACCCCCTGGAGAAGGAGGTCCCCGCTCGGGTGCCCCAGGGTGTCGTTGACCACCTTGAAGTCGTCGAGGTCGATGAAGAGGACGGCGGCGCGCAGCCGGCCCGGCTCGACACGGCGCTCCAGGGCGTGGACGACCCGATCCGCGAAGAGGACGCGGTTGGCGAGGCCGGTCAGGGAGTCGTGGAAAGCCTGGTGATTGATCCGCTCGTCGAGGCGGAGCTTCTCCACCGTCACCCCCACCTGGGGAGCGAGCGCCTCCAGCAGGCGGCGATCCTCCTCGGTGAAGGGCCGCAGGTCGCCCGGGCCGCGCCCCACCATCAGGCTGCCGAGGATCCTCCCCTCCACCGAGAGGGCGGCCATCACAGCACCGCGCAGCCCGCGACGGGCGAGCATGGCGTCACCCTGCGCGGGACCCGCGCCCTCGCGGAGCACGAGGCTGAGACTGGCGGGAACGATCACCGAGAAGACATCCGCGAGCAGGTCCTCACCGACCGCCTCCGACGTCTCGGTGGTCCGGCCGCCACGCACCCGCACCAGCAGCGCGCGCTGGTCGAGAGCGTCGGGGAGCACCACCACCTCCGCGAAGCCGGCCCCGAAGATCTGGCAGAGCCGGCCGAGCAGGGCCCCCACCGAGAGCGGTGAACGGACCGTCTGCTGGAGGAGATCGCGGGACTCGGAGAGGTGCTCCAGGTGGCGGCGCTGGTACCGCTCCGAGAGGTATCCGACGGTGACGCTGACGATGCTCACGGCGAGCGCGAGGAAGAGCAGCGTCTCGACGGTCTCCGCGCGCTCGACCAACGCCCAGCCACCCACCGCGACCACGGCCACCGCAAGGGCGACGGTCACGGCCCGAACCTGGCTCAGCTTCGGGCCTCTCGCCCCGAGCATGGCGCGGCGAATGCTGGGCGACACGCGCCCCCTCTCTCGAACGAAGTTGACAGGCGATCGCGGCGTCCAGGCGACGCCGCTCCGCTGTCGAGGCTACACCATCACACCAAACGCCACAAAACGCGTAACCAGAGCTTCACCGGAAGGCCATCTGCCGGGGGCCGTGGTTGCAAGGTGGCCGCCGGATCGCCGCTCTCCCGGCCCTGCTGCCGGGCGCGCCGTCAGCCCGCCGTCAGCGGGGGCGTGCCGAGGGGTCCGCGGGCCGTCCTTCCAGAGCGGCCTCGATGCTCAACGTGCGCTCGAAGGCGGCCCAGACAGCGTCGCTGACCACGGTCCGAAGCCGGCCCTTTTCCAGCTCGTACATGGCGGCGGCGGAGGTGCCACCCGGCGAGGTCACCATGTCGCGCAGCTCGGCGACGTGCTTGCCGCTCGCGATCGCGAAGGCGGCCGACCCCTGCACGGTGTCCAGGACCAGCTCGCGGGCCACGTGGCGCGCGAAGCCGAGATGGACGGCGGCGTCGATGAGCGCCTCGATGAAGAGGAAGACGTAGGTGGGGCCGCTCCCGCTCACCGCCGTGGCCATGGCCACCTGGCGCTCATCGTGGACCTCGAACGCGCTCCCGAGCGCGGAGAGGAGGGTCCGGGTACGGGCCCGCCCGGTGGGGTCGACGGCCGGGGTGGCGAACCACACGGTCACCCCCTGGCCGATCTGGGCGGGCGTGTTGGGCATGCAGCGGACGACCGCAGGGTGGTCGAGGCCCTTGGCAAGGGCGTTGCTGCCGGCCCCGGCGACGATGCTGATGACGAGCTGCCCCGGGCGCATCACGGGTTTCAGCTCGGGCATGACGTCCCCGAGGACCTGAGGCTTGACGCAGAGCAGGATGATGTCCCCCAGCGCGGCGGCCTCGGCGTTGCCGGCGATCGCCGACACACCATGGCGCTCCTGGAGCTCCCGGCGGCGTGCCTCCCGGGGGTCGCTGCAGGTGACCGACCCTGCCTCGATCAGGCCGCGGTCGAGCAGGCCGGAGAGCATCGCCTCGGCCATCACCCCGGCGCCGACGATGGCGATCTTGGAGCCGCGCAGACTGGAGTCGTCCATGACCAGCCGGACGATACAGAAGGACGCCCCCCCTCCGCTGGCGCCGCTCGCCGGGAGGCCCGGGTCGAGGGCCGTGAGATGATCGAACGGATGCCTGCAACGCCCGAGGCGCCCGCCCCGCACCCGGGCACCATCTACCCCCCGCCCGGCGCCGGGTATGCCCCTGGCTCCTACCCACCTCCCGGGACCGGATACACCCCACCCGGCTGGGGTCAGCAGGGCGCCGGCGCGCCCGGCAGGGCTCCGGGGCCGCCGGCGAAGCGCCGGGGCGGCTTCGTCGGCGGCCTGCTGACGGCCATGGCCTTCGTCGCCAAGCTGGGCTACTTCGGCAAGTTCGGGCTGACCGCCATCACCATGGTTGTCGCGGTCGGCGCTTACGCGCTCATCTTCGGCTGGGCCTTCGCGGTCGGGCTCGTCCTCATCATCTTCGTCCACGAGATGGGGCACTTCCTGACCTCCCGGGCGATGGGGGTGCCCATGTCGGCACCGGTCTTCATCCCCTTCCTCGGCGCCTTCACCACCGCCGGCCGCGGCCTCACCAGCGACCGCCGGCGTGAGGCGATCATCGCCATCGCCGGGCCCGTCTCCGGTTTCCTCGCGACTCTCGCCGTCTACGTCTGGGCCCTGGCCCAGGCCCCGCTCGCCCAGGGCGTGGCCTTCGCGTTCTCGCTCAGCTACTTCGGATTCTTCATCACCCTCTTCAACCTGATCCCGATGCTCCCGCTCGACGGGGGCCGCGTCACCAGCGCCGTCAGCAAATGGTTCAATCTGGCCGGAGTGGTCATCGTCGCCGCCCTTCTCGTCAGCGAGTGGTTCGGCGCGACCGTGGTCAACCCGATGCTCATCCTCATCCTCATCCTCGGCGGCTACTCCGTGTGGGGCCGGTTCCAGGCCGCCCGGCTGGGCAGGGAGGCGCCACCTCTCCCCGTCCGCACCCGGGTGCTGATCGGGGCCGGCTACATCGCCCTGCTGGCGCTGAGCGGGCTGTTGATGAGCCTCAGCGCGGGCTGGCTGAGCGCCCACGGTCTCGTCAACCTGGCCTGAGACGGGGCCGCTCCCGGGAGCCGCTCAGCCCTCGAGGAGGGAGAGGCGCACCCGGCGGTGGGGGTTGTCGCGATTGAGGCTCACCAGGACGATCCGCTGCCAGGTGCCGAGCAGCATCCGCCCGGCCTGGACGGGAATGGTGAGCGAGGGGGACACCAGGGCCGGCAGCAGGTGGTCGGCGCCGTGGCCGGGGCTGCCATGGCGGTGCCGATAGCGGTCGTCACGGGGGAGGAGCCGTTCCAGGGCGGCGACCAGGTCGGGCTCGGAGCCGCTCCCCGTCTCGATGAGGGCCACCCCGGCGGTGGCGTGAGGGGCGAAGACGGAGAGCAGCCCGTCGCCCGCGCCCTGGACGAATCTCGCCGCCTCGTCGGTGATGTCGGCGATCGGCGACCGGCCCATGTCGAGGTCGATCAGGGTGGTCCGCATCGGCCCCGCTCAGCTGGCAACGCTCGGGGTGGGGGTCACCGCCTCGCAGTCGGGGAACGGGTAGCGGATGCTGTCGAGCAGGTTCTCGAAGACCGCGTAGTCGTCAGCGGTCGAGTAGTTCATCTCGATGTCGATGGCGTAGCTCGCGGAGAGGGTCGCTCGGAACTGGGCGAAGTCGGCGAGGCGGGTCACGCTCCCGCCCCCCGGGTCCGTGGTCGGCTGCGGGGAGGTGCCCGAGCCGGCCGCGTACTTGACGAGGGTGCCGGTGTAGCCGCAGGCCACCACCTCGGAGTTGCTGGACACCGAGGGGTAGCCGGTCAAGCCCGCCGGACCGAGGGCGCTGAGGGTGGTCGCCTCCCGGATCACCAGGGTGGGGAGATCGGTGCCCGTCTGGGGTTCGAAGGTGACCTCGCCGTTGTTGTCGGAGTACGTCCAGTCGGTCGGGTAGAGGACGCCGTCGATCTGCTTGTCCTGAAAACCGATCGAGCTGAGCAGCCCGAAGGCCGTGTCGGTGGGGTCGGCGACGATCCAGCCGGTGACCGTCGAACCCTCGACCTGGTACCAGCCGCCGGGTGAGGACGAATCCGGCCACGGCCCCCCGGAGGCGTCGTAGCCGACGACGGTGAGGGTCACCCCCCAGGCCGCCGTCCCCTCCACCGCCGCGGAGAGCGAGGCCGAGCTGTGGATGCGGAGCCCGTCCTGAATCAGGACGGTGCGCTCACCACTCGTCTGGGCGCCCGCCGATCCGGACGCGGCGGGGCTCGCCGTCACCGTCCCGGTGCTCCCGCTCACCGGCGGGTTGGTGGCCACACCGGTCGGGCTGGGGGACGCCGGGGAGGCGAGGCTGCATCCGGCCAGGGTGGCGGCAGTGGCCGCGGCCAGGACGGCGATCAGGCGGGAGCGGGATGGATGCATGTCGACAAGGTTAACGGGAAGTCCCCGAGGCGGTTATCCCGGGGTGGGATCGCCATCACCGTTGACCAGCCCGCGCAGGGTCGCGGCCACCGACTCCCCGAGGGCCTCGAGGTCATAGCCGCCCTCCAGCACCCAGACCGAGCCGCTGCCGGCCTCGGCGCAGAGAGCCCGCACCCGGGACGCGAGCGCGGCGTAGGTGGCGGCCGTGAGCTGCAGGGTGGCGAGCGGGTCGGCGGCGTGAGCGTCGTAACCGGCACTCACCAGCACCAGCTCCGGCTCGAAGGCGATCACCGCGGGCAGCACGTTGGCATCGAAGCGGGCCAGCCACTCGTCCCCGCTGGTCCCCGATGGAAGCGGCACGTTGATGTTGAGACCGAGCGCCCCCGGTCCTCCGTGGGCGCCCGCGTGCCCGGTCCCGGGGTAGAGGGGGAATTGATGGAGCGAGGTGTACAGGACCGAGGGATCGTCCCAGAAGATCTCCTCGGTGCCGTTGCCGTGGTGGACGTCGATATCGATGATGGCGATCCGCCTCCTGCCCCGCTGCTGAGCGTGGCGGGCCGCGATGGCGACGTTGTTGAAGATGCAGAAACCCATCGCCGTCCCGGCGGTGGCGTGGTGGCCGGGCGGCCTGCTGATCGAGAAGGCATGGTCGGAGCGCCCGTCACAGACCGCATCGACCGCCGCCAGGGCCGCGCCCACCGACCGGAGCGCGGCGACGTGCGAGCCCGGGCCGCAGAAGGTGTCGCCGTCGAACCAGCCGCCTCCGCGCTGCGCCATCGCCCGGACCGCGAGGGCATGGGCCGGGGTGTGGACCAGCTCGATCGCCGCATCGTCCGCCTCGGTGGGGTCGAGGCGCGGAAGGGAGGCCAGGTCCTCGTGACCGGCGATGTGCTCGAGGATCGCCGCCACCCGGTCGGGCCGCTCCGGGTGGCCCGGGGCGGCGTGGTCGGGCTCGGGCCCGG
>PLAX01000210.1:0-3611 GCA_003135255.1 Candidatus Dormiibacterota bacterium
AGACGTCCGCCACCGTGCCGACACGCCGGCTCCCTCCATAGGGGAAGCTGACCCTCGTGCCGATCTCGATGGCGTCGCTCGGGACTCCTGTCACCGTGCCGACGTACGGAAGCAGTCGCTGCAGTAGACGGGCTTGTCACCGCGGGGCTGGAAGGGGACCCGGGCGATCCCGCCGCAGCCGGCGCAGGTGACCTCGAACATCTGGCGAGGACCGCCGGAGCGTCCGCCGCCACCGCCACCGCCGCCGTAGCCGCCTCCGCCCATCCCGGCCGCCTTACGGGCGGCGCGGCACGAAGGGCAGCGAGAGGGGGGGTTGGTGAGTCCCTTGGACGAGAAGAACTGCTGCTCCCCCTCGGTCCAGATGAAGTCGACGCCGCATTCGCGGCAACGCAAAGTCTGATCGACGGCCAACGCCTGTGCTCCTAAAGTCCGGCGCTGAATCCGTCGCCGGGTTGGTTGTTCGTGTTGGATACAGTACACGTCCAGCCAGCTTCCGGCTAGTGACGACGCGGTTTCGAGCCGGAGCCTGGTAGGATCGACCGCATCTCGGACAGGAGTGGGCCGGCGCCGCGGCAGGCGGGTCGGTGGCCGCCGGTGAGATCGGAGGGCCCCTAGATGACCCCGCACCACCATCCCCATGGGCCACAGAAGCGGCTCTTCACCTCGGAATCGGTGACCGACGGCCATCCCGACAAGATGGCCGACCAGATCAGTGACGCGGTGCTGGACGGCGTCCTGGCCAAGGACCCCCTGGGCCGGGTCGCCTGCGAGACCGCCCTCTGCACAGGCACGGTCCTGGTTTTCGGGGAGATCAGCACCCAGGCCTACGTCGACATCCCGGGCATCGTCCGCCAGACCATCCGCGACATCGGTTACACCCGGGCCAAGTTCGGCTTCGACTTCGAGACCTGCGGCGTCCTGGTGTCCATCGACGAGCAGTCGCCCGACATCGCCCAGGGGGTCAACACGGGCGGGGCCGGCGACCAGGGAATGATGGTCGGCTTTGCCTGCGACGAGACCCCGGAGCTGATGCCCGCCCCGATCCAGCTGGCCCACCGGCTCGCCCGGCAGCTCTCCACCGCTCGGCGCGACGGGACCCTGCGCTGGGCGCGTCCCGACGGCAAGACCCAGGTGACCGTGGAGTACGACGCCGAGGGACGCCCTCACCGGGTGGACACGGTGCTGGTCAGCGTCCAGCACTCCGACGAGGTCTCCAACGAGCAGATCTTCGCCGACGTCCAGGAACTGGTGGTCAACCCGATCATCCCCGCCGAATGGCTGGATGCCGAGACCAAGCGTTACGTGAACCCCACCGGGCGGTTCGTCGTCGGCGGCCCGCAGGGGGATGCCGGACTCACCGGTCGCAAGATCATCGNNACGCCCGGCATGGTGGTGGCGCTTTCAGCGGCAAGGATCCGACCAAGGTCGACCGCAGCGCCGCCTATGCCGCCCGCTGGGTGGCCAAGAACATCGTGGCCGCAGGCCTCGCCCCCAAGTGCGAGATCCAGGTCGCCTACGCGATCGGCGTCGCCAAGCCGGTATCGGTGATGATCGAGGCGTTCGGGACGGAGCGCGTGCCGCTCTCCCAGATCGAGGCACTGGTCGACGAGTACTTCGATCTCTCCCCGGTCGGGATCATCAGCGCTCTCCAGCTCCGCCGGCCGATCTACCGCCAGGTGGCGGCCTTCGGACACTTCGGCCGGAGCGACCTCAATCTTCCCTGGGAGCAGACTGGTCTCGCCGCCGAGCTCGCCTCGGAGGCCGGGGTCGAGCCCCTGAAGAGCGCGGAGAAGGCTGGCTGATGCCGTCCACCCCGAGCGCCCTCCGGGCCTGACCGCCGCAGCACCGCCGTGGGTTACCACGTACTCGTCCTGGCGGGAGGCAGCGGCACGCGGCTCTGGCCGCTCTCGCGCGCTGGCGTCCCCAAGCACCTGATGCCCCTGGACGGCTCCGGGGTCACGCTGCTCCGGGCGACCGTCGATCGGATGCTTCCCCTGGCGGACTCGATCCACGTCGTCACCACGGCCCCGCAGGCCGAGGCCTGCCGTGGGGCACTGGCCGGCCTGAGCCTTCCACCGGACGCCGTCATCGCGGAACCGGGGGCGAAGGGCACGGGCCCGGCCCTCGGGCTGGCCACGGCGTGGATCGCCCAGGAGGATCCCGAAGCGCTGATCTCGTCGGTGCACGCCGACAGTCACATCGACGATGGCGACGGCTACCGTGCCGCCGTCCTGGCCGCGGCGGGGTGGGCGATGGTCACCGAGGGGCTGGCGACGGTGGGGGTCAGCCCCAGCTACCCGTCCACCGGCCTCGGTTACGTGGCGGTCGACGGGCCACCGCTTGCCCCGGAGCGGTGGCGCTCCCCGAATGGCGCTCAGGCCGGGACCGCCCAGCGTGAGTCGGCGGCCGCGGTTCCCGCCTTCCGGGCGGCCGGCTTCGTCGAGAAGCCGTCTCTGGAGGTGGCCCAGGGCTACGTCGCGGGTGGCCGCCACCTCTGGAACAGCGGGCTCTTCGCCTGGCCCGCGCCCATCTTCCAGGAGGAGCTGGCGGCCGCCGACCCAGGCCTGGCCGCGCGCGTCTCCGAGGTGGCGGCCGCGCGACGCCGCGGCGAGGAGGACCGCGCCACCTCCCTCTATGGCGACATCCAGCCGGTGGCCGTCGACACCCTGATCTTCGAACGGACCCGCCGCTTGACCGTCGTCCGAGGCTCCTTCTCCTGGTCCGACCTCGGCACCTTCGCCGATCTCCACGACACCCGCCGCCACACCGGCGAGGGTGACGCCGCCGGAAACATCCTCGAGGGGGATGTCGTCGCTCTCGATGCCGCCAACAGCTTCGTGATCGCCCGTGGTGGCCGCCTGGTGACGGTGGTGGGCGTCGACGGGCTGGCCGTCGTGGACAGCGGCGACGCCCTGCTGGTGATCCCGCTCGACCAGACCCAGAGGGTCAAGGAGGTCGTCGAGCGGCTGAGAGCGGAGGGCCGCACCGATCTCCTCTGACGTGCAGCGGGGTCCCAGGGCTCAAACGGCCACGGCCGGTTCGGTTGGGCAGATGCTCCGCCTCGCGCTGATCACGTCGGTCGGAGCCGCCGACCTCGGTGCGGACGGGGACCTCCTGCTGCCCGAGCTCGGCCGGCTCGGGATCGCCGGCATCCCGGTGGGCTGGGGGGTGGACCTCACGACCCGCGCTTTCGACGGGGCCGTCATCCGGTCCGCCTCCGACTACGTCGACCACCCTCGCCGTTTCCTCGACTGGTGCCGTGAGACCTCGAACCGGATGCCGCTTGCCAATCCGGTCGACGTGCTCGCCTGGAACAGTGACAAGCGCTATCTGCGGGACCTGGAGCGGACAGGGGTGGCCGTCGTCCCCACGCTCTGGCTCGGGCCCGGGGAAACCCTGACGGGCATCCGCTGGGAGCGATTCGTCGTCAAGCCGGTGATCTCGGCCGGCGCCCGGGCATCCGCCACCTATGGCCGGTCCGGTCTGCCGGAGGCCCGCTGCCACGTCGACGCCATCACCGCGGGAGGCGTCACCGCCATGGTCCAGCCGCACCTCACCTCCATCGATCGCGAGGGCGAGGTCGGCGTCTATGTCATCGGAGGCGAGGTCAG
>PLAX01000210.1:3623-15498 GCA_003135255.1 Candidatus Dormiibacterota bacterium
GTCGACATGGCCCGCGGGGAGGAGGGCGAGCTGCTTCTCCTCGAGCTCGAATGCATCGAGCCCCGCCTCTTCCTGGAGCATGCCCCGGCTCGTGCCGGCGCGGTTGCCGGCGCGTTCGCGGCATGGCTGGCGGGCCACCCCGCCGGCGGGGAGCAGCGTCGGGGCTGAGGCCGGGGCCGCCCACCCCGCGCGGCCTGCCGCTCGGGGCACAATGGCTGACCATGACCTTGCCCATCAACTTCGGCACCGACGGGTGGCGCGCCGTCGTCGCCGATGACTTCACCTACGAGAGAGTCCGCGCCGTCGCCCAGGGGGTGGCCTGGTACCTGGAGGGGGATTCCCGGGGCGTGGTCGTCGGCCACGACACCCGCTTCTCCGCGGAGCTCTTTGCCCGCGAGGTGGCACGCGTGCTCGCCGCCAACGGGCATGACGTCCTCCTGCTCGACCACCCGGTGCCCACGCCCACCATCACCTGGACGGTCGTCGAACGTCACCAGGCGGGCGCCGTGGCCGTCACCGCCAGTCACAACCCGGCAGAGTTCAACGGACTCAAGTACAAGCCCGACTACGGCGGTTCCGCCACCCCCGAGGTGGTGGAACAGCTGGAGAAGCAGACCCGGCGGGCACTCGAGGAGGGGGTGCTCGCGGTCCCGTTCGAGGAGGCGCAGGCGAGCGGCAGGGTGCAGGTGCTGGATCCGATCCCGGACTACCTCCGTCAGGTGGGACGTCTCGTCGATCTGCAGCGGCTGCGCGACGCCGGGCTGCGCATCCTCCACGAGCCGATGTACGGCTCCGGGATGGGCCTGATCCGGGCCGCGGTGGCCGGCGGCAAGACCTCGGTGGCCGAGCTGCACGCCGATCGGAACCCCGGCTTCGGCGGCATGCACCCCGAGCCCATCGGGAAGTACATGCCCGAGGCGATGGCAAAGATGGCGGCGGGGGGATTCGACCTCTGCATCGCCAACGACGGCGACTCGGACCGGGTGGGGATCATTGACGAGACCGGCCGCTTCATCACCCAGCTCGAGGTGATGGCGCTGCTCGCCATGTACCTGCTCGAGAAGCGGGGCCTTCGCGGGCACCTGATCCGGTCGCTCACCAGCGGGGTGATGCTGGATCGGCTCGGCGAGCGATTCGGTGTCCCGGTCATCGAGACCCAAGTCGGCTTCAAGTACATCGGTCCCAAGATGATCGAGACCGACGCACTCCTCGCCGGCGAGGAGTCGGGCGGTTTCGCCTTCCGGGGCCACATCCCCGAGCGCGATGGGATCGTCGCCGGTCTCACCATCGCCGAGATGGTCGTCGCCTACGGCATGCCGCTCTCCCGCGTGCTCCAGCATCTCTTTGACCTGGTCGGTCCCCACAGCTACGCCCGGCACGACATCCGCTTCGAGCGGGCGGACTACGACGAGCGCAAGCACCAGGTCGAGGAGCGGATGCGCGGACAGCAACCGAAGGAGATCGCCGGTGTCGCCGTGGTCGGGACCCGCAGCGACGACGGCTTCAAGTTCCTCCTCGCCGACACCAGCTGGGTGCTGGTGCGCATGAGCGGGACCGAGCCGCAGATGAGGGTCTACGCCGAGGCGGCATCCCCGGAGCGGGTCGAGGAGCTGCTCGCCGCCATCGGGCAGATGGTGGGGATCGGGGCCCCGCAGCCCGGCGCGGGAGCCCGATGAGCGAGGTGGCGCTCCCGGCCGACATCCACCCCGCCGGCCACGGACGGGTCGACAAGCCCTGGGGATACGAGCTGCGCTGGGCGGTCACCGACCGCTACCTGGGCAAGCTCATTCACATCGAGGGTGGCCAGGCGCTCTCCCTGCAATACCACGTCCAGAAGGACGAATCCATCTTTGTGCTCTCGGGCCTTCTGGACCTGGTGCTCGAAAGCGCCGACGGCACCCTCGAGACCCACCGTCTCGCCCCCGGCATGAGCGCGCGCGTCCGTTCGGGCCGCCGCCATCGCTTCGTGGCCGTGGAGGAGACCGATCTCTTCGAGGCCTCCTCAGCGGAGATCGACGACGTCGTCAGACTCGAGGATCGATATGGCCGCGAGGGCGCCTCTGCCCCCTGAGCTTCCGAAGAGGGGTGGCGGGCACACGGCTCGGCGCGTGGCGGGCGGCGCTCCGCCGCGGAGCCGGCATGCGGCGAGAGCGCCCGGGAATGGGCTGCCCACGGGTGCCGCCGTGCGGGGTCATGCGTACCACGCCGATCAGGCGCGGCGGGCTCTGGGGATCTCGTCCGAGCCACGCCTGGCCGAGGTGCCATTCCCGATCATTCACGCCGCGCTTGGGGTGGCAGCCTGCGCGGTCGCGGTCGCACTCCGCCCCGGAGCGGTCGGGCTCTTCGGCTCGGTGGTCGGGGTCACCGCACTCTGTGTCGTGACCGGCCTGGCCCTCGCCGCCTACGACCGCTTCGTCTACCCGGCGGAGCACCGGCCGGCGGTGGAGGCGATCGCCCTCCCTGTGGCGGCCCTCGGCGCCTTCTCGCTGGTTCTCGCCGGCACGGTCGACATCCGAACCCGGCTGGTCGCCGCGGCCGTCACCGTCGCGGTCTGCGGAGGGTTGCCCCACCTCGGTGGGCTCCGGGCCAGCGGCAGGGAGGGCTGGGGGGCTCGCTTCCTCCGCGACGCCGCTGCCATCGCGGTGCTGGTGCCCGTGCTCCTCGCCTCGGCCAGCGAGAACCTGCCCCTCGGCCTCCGGGTCGCGGTCGCCCTGGTGGGGGTCGGCCTGGTCACCCTCGACGGGCTCCAAACCGAGGCGCGCCTCCCTCACACGGCCGCGCTTGCGGCGCTCACCGCCGCCATCGTGACCGGAGCCATGGTCGCGGTCGACTGGGCGGTGGTCACGCCGGGTGTGGCGGCCGCCGTGACCCTCGTGATCTGGTACGGCGTGCGCGGCATGGTGGCCGGCGCCGTCATCCCCCCGCGCCGCCTCTCCAGCGTCGCCGAGCACCTCGCGGTGGTCGCGATCGCGCTCTTTGGCCTGTACTGGGTGACCCGCTGAAATGCTGCCGCTTGGCGGCGAGGCAAAATGGGTCTAAATTTTTACCACAGTGTCCAGCCTCTTGCCAAGACGCAAACGTCCCGCCGAAACGGGACATCGGGGAGTTCCCGGGGAGCCCCCTNNTACCTGGGCGGTCTCCTCCGCGACGTGCTCCCCCAGGGGGGCTTCGAGGTGAGCCTCGTCACCGACACCAACGGACTTGAGGCGGCCCTCGAGACATTCGAGCCGGACGTGATCCTCGCCGACTTCCGGCTTCGGGGAGAGGACGGTCTGGACCTCTGCCGGAAGGTGCGCAGCCACGCGCTCTGCGGGGACGTGCCCGTGATCCTCCACACGGCCATCGACCCCCGCAACCTGCGGCTCCAGGAGGCGCTGACCCTCCCCAGCGTGACCCTCCTGCTCAAGCCGGCCGACTTCCAGACCATGGTCGCGCTGCTCCGGGAGCAGATCGCCGACACACCCGGCGCCGCCGAGTTCACCCGCATCACCAACTGACTGGACCCAGGCTGGGGCCTGTGGATCACGCCGGGCCGGGTGGCCGTCCCGGTCGTCGCCCGGCCGAACCGCTGGGCCTCAGGCCCTGGCCCGGACCGCCTCGCGTCGGGCGTAGAGCGCCTGGTCGGCGCGGTCGACCAGGGTGGCGGCGGTGTCACCGCTCTCCAGGGAAGCCAACCCGCTGCTCACCGAGCGGCCCGAGGTCCGGTCGCGAACGTGTTGCTCGATGTCGGCGAGGGTCCGCTCCGCCGCCTCGCGGGTGGCATCGGGGAGGATGCAGACGAACTCGTCGCCACCCCAGCGGATCACAAGGTCATAGGCGCGCACCCGTTCGCGGATGGCAGCCACCACGTTGGCGAGAAGGGTGTCTCCGGCCGCGTGGCCCTCGCTGTCATTGATGCGTTTGAGGCCATCGACGTCGATGAAGATCGCGGCCACGCCCTTGCCCCCGAAGCGGTGAAAGCGCGCGATCTCCCGGGTCATCGCATGGAGCCCGGCACCCCGGCGGAGGGCTCCGGTGAGGTCGTCGACGGCTGCCTCCGCGGAGAGGCGCTGGATCTGGCGAACCAGGGAGCGCAGCCGCTCCAGCCCGGCGGTGATGTCGGTGTCGCTCAGTCCGGAGAGCTGTGCGGGCCGGACACCGAGTGCCGTCGAGAGAAGCTCCCGGGCCAGCTCCGGGCTGACGGGCTCGTCCGCCGTGAGGCGATGGCCTGTCGCCCATCCGACTAGGTCGACCGGGAGGTCGCCGGGGTCGTCTGGTGTGCGTTCGGGGTCGACCGGGTCAGGCATATGCGGTACGCATAGTTGGTTGAATTCAAGAATTGACATTGCAAGGATACGCCGTCGCACTCGGTTGCTAGGCATCCGCCCCCGAAACCCCCCTCATCCCGACGCAAACGATGCGTGATGCCACAGCTTTCGGCGTTTGACACGATCTGGCCGGCCCCCGCGAGCCCGTCTTTCGCCCGGGTCCTGGCGCGGAGTGGCGGGCGCCACGCCGAGTGTGTTATTCACACCGCCTGTGGACAACCTGGCCGGTCTTGCCGCTCTCCTGAGCTTCCTGTTTGCCCTGGTCGTGGCTGCCCGGTGGGTCAGGAGCCATCGCCCCTCCTTCGCGTTCTGGACCCTGGGCCTGCTCATCTTCGCCGCTGCTGCTGCGGCCCAATCGCTGGGGGAGACCCAGGGTTTCGAGGACCACGTCCTCCTCTTCCGGCTCTTCTACCTCCTGGGCGGAGCCCTCGGCGTGATCTACTTGGCACTCGGCACCCTCTACCTGTTCGTCCCGCGCCGGGTGGCGGACGTCAGCGCTCTGGTCCTTGCTGTCCTCACCGCGGTGGTGGCGGTCGACGCCTTCGTCGCCCCCGTCGACGCCGCCAGCCTGGCGACGCCTTGCGGCCTCTTTGGTGGGGCCTTCAGCTCGGTGGCCCCGGTCGCCCTCGCCGCGGTGATCTTCAACATCGTCGGCACCGTGGTCTTCGCCGGTGGCGCCGCCTGGTCGGGGTGGCGCTTCCTCCGCGCGCGCACCCACCTCGACGGGGTCGTCTGCAACGTCCTGCTCACCGCCGGAGCCCTGGTGATCGCCGCCGGCTTCAGCGCCGCCAAGATCAGCACCGCCACCGGCCGCTGCACGCTCACCTCCCTCGACTACCTCGGTGGCTACGAGGCCGTCGGGATGGCGGTGATGTTCGCCGGATTCCTCTCCCTCGGCAGGCTCCGCCTGCGCTCCCCGGGGAAGAGTAATCTGCCCCGGGAAGGCGTCAGCGTACCCTGAGCCGACGTCGTGGTCCCGTCACCTGGAGCGTGGTCCGTTGAATCGATCGATCGTCGATAGCCGCCTGTCCATCGCCACCCTCCTCGAGAAGGACCGCGAGCTGATATCGCCGGCCATGGGCCGGTACAGCGACCTCGTGGTGGACACCGCCGAGGGAGCCTGGCTGCACACCCTCGACGGGCGCTCGGTGCTCGACTTCACCTCCGGCATCGGGGTCACCAACCTCGGCCACCGCCACCCCGCGGTGACGAGCGCGGTGCACGAGCAGGTCGACCGGCTCTGGCACGTCTCGGGCACCACCCACCATCCCCAGCTCGTCGCCGCGGCCGAGGCGCTGGTGGGCGTCACCCCCGCCGGGCTCAACTCGGTGTTCTTCGGCAACAGCGGCGCCGAGGCGGTCGAGGCGGCGCTGAAGCTGGCCCGTCGCGCCACCGGCCGCAGCGAGATCATCGCCTTCCTCGGCGCCTTCCACGGCAGGACGTACGGTGCGGTGACCCTCACCGCCAGCCGGGCCAAGTACCGGGTGCAGATGGGCCCCTTCCTTCCCGGCGTGCACCACGTCCGCTACCCGTACTGCTTCCGCCTGTGCAGCCACGGCCCCGGGGAGCCCTGCCCGATCGCGGCCGGGGAGGACCTGGACCTTCTCTTCCAGACAGTGGTGCCGCCCGAGTCCGTTGCTGCCATCGTGGTCGAGCCGATCCAGGGCGAGGGCGGCTACGTGGTGCCCCCGGACGGCTTCCTGCGCAAGCTGCGGGAGATCTGCGACACCCACGGCATCCTGCTGGTCGCCGACGAGGTGCAGACGGGCTTCGGCCGCACTGGCCGGATGTTTGCCGTCGAGCATGACGGAGTGGTCCCCGACATCATGTGCGTGGCCAAGGGCCTGGGCAACGGGCTGCCGATCGGGGCGATGGTCGCCAAGGCCTCGGTCATGTCCAAGTGGCACTCTGGCGAGCATGGGACGACGTATGGCGGCAACGCGGTGGCCTGCGCCGCCGCGGTGGCGGTGATCGAGACCCTGCGCAGCGAGCGGCTGCCGGAGCGGGCGGCAGCGCTTGGCGAGCGGATACTGGAGCGGGCCCGCGGCTGGCGTGCGGATCATCCCCGCCTCGGCGACGTGCGCGGGCGTGGATTCATGATCGGCCTCGAGTTCATGGAGGACGGGCGCCCGGCGCCCGAGCTGGTCCAGCGGATCATCCGGGCCGCCGTGGATCGGAACCTGCTCCTGCTCAGCTGCGGGCTCGACGAAAACGTGATCCGGCTGATCCCCCCGCTCACCCTCACGGAGGAGGAGCTGACCCAGGGTCTCGACATCCTGGAAGCCTCGCTGGAGGCGGCGGGAGCATGAAGGCACCCTCCCCGCGGGGCGTCTGACCCCGTGGAGGAGCGCTTTCTCGACTCGCCCCGACCGCTGCGCTACCTCATCGGCGGAGACGGGCCGCCACTGCTGCTATGCCACGGGTTGTTGGGTTCGGCGGAGAACTTCCAGACCTGGTTCGAGGACGTTGGTCGGCGCCGGACGGTGATCGTCCCTGACCTTCCCGGGTCTGGGGAAAGCCCGCCGTTGCCGGGCCGCCACACCTGCGCGGCTCTCGCCCGATCGCTCGAGCCTCTGGTCGAGGCTCTGGGGCTGGAGCGGTTTGACCTCGGCGGTCTCTGCCTCGGTGCGGGAGTCGCCTTCGAGTACCTGGCCCGGTGGCCGGAGCGGGTGGACCGTCTGATCCTCCACACCCCGCTGGTGGACCCGTCGGTGGTCCGGGCCAGCTTCCACGTGCAGGCTGCGGTGATGACGTCCGGGCCGGTCTTCCCGGTGATCAGCTGGCTCTCCCACCGCCGCGTGGTGAGCGACCTGTACAAGCGGCTGATGGTGGAGGGTGCCGACGTCGACTCCGGCCAGGCCGAGATGAACTTCCACAATCAGCAGCGGGCATCCCATCGCGCGCAGAAGGAGTGGCTGCGGAGCGGTCTCCGCCGCCACGACGCGCCCATCCTCGCCGGGCACCTGGGCGAGAGCCTGGTCATCGTCGCGAGCGACGATCGCCTCCTCCGCCGCGACGCGCTGGAGCACCTGGTGAAGGGGATGCCGCAGGTCCACTACACCTGCATCGACGACGCCGGCCATGGGTGGAACGAGGGATTCATCCGCGGGCAGCTCGACGCCATCGCCACCTTCCTCGACGCCGTGGCCCCGTCCGGAGTGACGGTGGCCGCCTGAGCGTTGCGGCGTGCCGCAG
This sequence comes from Candidatus Dormiibacterota bacterium, assembly GCA_003135255.1. Classification (GTDB taxonomy): domain Bacteria; phylum Chloroflexota; class Dormibacteria; order Aeolococcales; family Aeolococcaceae; genus Changshengia. The sequence continues at coordinate 11,126 of PLAX01000210.1, forward strand.
GCCGGCCGCCGGTCAGGATCCGGGCAGGATGATCGGGCTCGGTGGAGCGGTGACCGCCGCGATGCCGTTCCAGTTGGAGAAGTCCGCGTGGCCGGCGCTCGACCCCGTGGCCGTGATCCGGACTGGGTAGGCGGGCCCCGAGGTGGCCACCGCCAGCAGGCTGTCGTCGCCGTCGTGGACCAGGACGACCTGCTGCCCGTCGATGGTCGCGGTCCCGCCGGCGGTCAGGGAGGCGTGGTGGGCCAGCTGCGCCGCGATGTCGGTCACCGAGGTGAGGTCGGTGAAGTCGGCGGACTCCGACGAGGGCACCTCCACCCACCGGTCGGCAAGCAGCTCTGCCTCCACGCTGGAGATGCCGAAGTCGGTGGCGAGGGCGGCCTCCGGCGCGTCGATGTAGAAGGTGCCCTGGACGGCCAGCACCCGGATGGTGCTCCCTTCCAGCACAAAGGATCCGGCGAAGTCGCTTGCGTGCACCTTGAAGTCGAAGGTGACCGTCGAGCCCGCGACCGCGACCTCGCCCGTCGCCTCGTACCCGCTCACCCGGGCGGTGGTGGACGCGGCTGCCTCGTAGATCTGGGTTGGTGTCTCAGACGCCAGGCTCCCGCCGCCGCAGGCGGCGGTGAGCGCGGCCGCGGCGGCCACCAGCCCGGCGATGCCCTGGCGCATGGAGATCGTTCCCTGGCGAGTCCGGTCCGGTGATGGGGAGGCACCTTCCCTCTCCCCCGTGCGGGGCCGGAAGCGTACAGAGTGCGCTCCGGCGGCGGAGGGGCGCTCTCCGCACCCCCACCGCCGCCGGGGGTCGGACGCGGCTCAGGCGCTGGGGAGCTTCACCGGGTTCGGCGGCGCGGTGAAGGTGGCGACGCTGTTCCAGTTGGATAGGTCGTAGGTTCCGGCGGTGGAGCCGGTCTCCTTCAGCTGCAGGGGGTAGGCGGGGCCTGAGGTGGCGATGGCGACGATGTCGCCGCTCGTGGTGTCCTTGAGGAAGACGACCGACCGGCCGTCGACGGTTCCGGTGCCGTCCGACGTGAACGTGGCCGTGGTCGACGACAGCTTCGATGGGATGTCGGTGATGTTCGACAGGCTGGAGAAGTTGCTGGCATACGAGGAGCCTGCCGTGATCTCAACCCAGACGCCCCCGAGCAGCTCGGCACCGGCCGCGGAAGCGCCTTCAGCCGTGTAGAACGACGCCGGAGCCTTGATGTAGATGTTGCTGGCGACCTTCACCATGTCGACGGTGGCGCCGTTCAGCACGTACGAGCCGCTGATGTCCGCGCCCACCACCTTGAGGTCGAAGCTGTTGACACCGGTGCTGGCGGTGCCGGAACCGCTGATCTCGTAGCTGGTCGCGCTCTTGGTGGCCGACTCCGCGGCTGCCACGATCTGGGACGGCGTCTTCGAAGCGAGGCTGCTGCTGCTGCCGCAGCCGGCGGCCATGACCGCGATCGTGACGGCGGTAGCCGCCACACCGGCCCATCTGGTGGGCTCAGACATCGATCCTTCCCTCCGGCGTCGGCGGTCCGGCCCTGCCCAGGACGACCATCGTCGACGGTGGCAGTCTACGCCGAGCCGGCCGCCGATTTGGGGGCAGCCTGGGTGTCTCCCCTCGTCGGTACACTGAGTCGGATGTCGCGCTCGCGCCCGCACTCCGTGCTCCGTTTCCCTGTCATCGTCGCGGGGGTGCAGCCCTGAGAGCCTTCCTCGCCGTCCCCGTCGGACCGCCCGCGCACGGGCTGCTCGCCGCGCACGTCGAGAGGCTTCGCCAGCGGGTGGGCGGGGTGCGCTGGGTCGACACTGCCACCACTCATATCACCCTGCACTTCTTCGCGGAACTGCCCCTGGATCGGATGGANNCCCGGAGGGGCGCGGGCGAAGGTGCTCTGGATCGGGCTGGTCGAGGAATCCGCCGCCCTCGCCCGTGTGGCGGCCGCCGTGGGTGCCGCGGTGGCCCGGTGCGGTTTCGAGGTGGACCCCCGTGCCTTCCGTCCTCACGTGACCCTCGGCCGGCCGGCGGCGCATTTCGATCTGAGCGGTTGGCGGAGCGAGCGGGCGGCGCCCGTCGAGCTGCCCGCCTTCGTCGCCGATCAGATCGTCCTCTACGAGTCCAGGAACGGGTACCACGTTCGGGAGCGGCTCCCGTTCGGGGTCGCCGCCGGGCGTCGCGGCACTGAGGCGGCGGTCACGACATGAGCGAGGATCAGCCGCGGTGGCTCCCGCTCTCTGATCTCCGGCTGCGGCGGAGCTACAAGTGGCGCGCCTACCCCGCCGACGTGATACCGGCCTTCGTCGCCGAGATGGACGTCACCCTGGCCAGCCCGGTGACTCGCGCCCTCCAGGATGCCATCGCGGCCGGGGACACCGGCTATGCCACTTCCGACCCCGAGCTGGCTCAGGCCGTGGCGAGCTTTCAGCTCGGGCGCTTCGGCTGGCAGGTCGATCCCGCTGACGTCCGTCTGATCCCCGACGTCATGGTGGGGGTGAGCGAGCTCCTGCGCCGCGCGGTGCCCCCGGGGAGCGGGGTGGTCATCAATACGCCCGCCTATCCGCCCTTCTTCCACCACATCGGAGAGACGAGGTGCCGGGTGGTCGAGGCTCCGCTGGCGCGCGCCGGCAGTGGATGGGTGCTGGACCTCGACGCCGTCGAGGCGGCCTTCACCCAGGGTGCCGCCGTCTACCTCCTCTGCAATCCCCACAACCCGACGGGACTGGTGATGACCGAGGAGGAGCTTCGGCAGGTCGCCGGCCTTGCTGAGCGCTTCCGGGTCCTGGTACTCGCCGACGAGATCCATGCGCCCCTCACCCTGGCCGGCGCCCGTCACGTCCCCTTCCTCTCCCTGCCGGAGGCGCAGGCTCGAGGCATCACCCTGGTCTCCGCCAGCAAGGCGTGGAACCTTCCTGGCCTCAAGTGCGCACAGCTGGTCACCGCCGCCCCGGCGCTCCGCGACCTGGTGCGCCGCCTGCCCGAGGAGCTCGTCTATGGCGCCGGCAACCTCGGTGTCATCGCCTCGATCGCCGCCTACCGGGATGGCGGGCCCTGGCTCGATCAGCTCCTGGTGCTCCTCGACCGCAACCACCGGCTCTTCGGCGACCTCCTGGCGGACCGGCTCCCGGAGGTCGGCTACGTCCCACCCCAGGGCACCTACCTGGCNNGCCACCTCTCCCGAGATCCTCGTCGAGATCGTCGAGCGGATGCGGGCGGCGCTGGCTGGTGGGGGAGCCGGTCTCGTCTTCACCGCGGGCGCCTGATGACCACCCTCGCACGACGGTCGGCCCGGCTGCTCGCGCTGCTTCCCCTCATGGCGATGGCCGGCTGTTCGCCGGGGAACACCGGCACCGTCACCGGCGGGATCATCCCCTGCGAGGCGCTCGGAATCGCCGGTGAGCCTCACTATGCCGCCGGCACCGTCACAGTCCTGGAGGGGCAGATTCACTGGCGAACCACCGGCCCGGGCACGTCGGTGCAGGTATTCCCAACCACGGTGGTCGTCACCGAGCAGGTCGGGGTCGATACGAGCTACGACTTCACCCTCAGGCCCGGCGGCTACGTTCTCCGCGCCCGCTTTGCGCCGCCCGCCAACGTCGAGCCGTCGGTGTCGGTGACGGTTCACGCCGGACAGACGGAACACATCGACATCCCCAACATGTGCATCTGAGACGGGGGCCGCGGCCACCCTCCTAGAGTCGACGGCGTGACCGGCACCACCGTCGTTCGTCTCCAACCCGCCGACTGGGCCGCATACCGCCAGATCCGCCTGGCGGCGCTCGACGATGCTCCGAGCGCCTTCGGCTCGACGGTCGCCGACGAGGAGGCGATGACGCCCGCCGATTGGCGGGTGCGGCTCACCCGGAGGTCCACCTTTGCCGCCAGCGCCCCGCACGGTCTGGTCGGCACTGCCGCCGGAATCCCGGGTGACGTGGCGGACCACGCCGAACTTGTCGGGATGTGGGTACATCCCGACTGGCGGCGCCGGGGGATCGGCGGCCTGCTGGTGCGCGCGGTCATCGACTGGGCCGCTGCGGCACCGTTTCGGGCGATCGATCTCTGGGTCACGGTGGGCAACGACGCCGCCGAGGCGCTCTACGCCCGCCTCNNGATGACCCGGCCACTCTGAAGTGGCGCCTCGCCCACCCCCTGTCCCCTCTCCAGATGGTTTTGGACAATAAAGTCCTTAATCGGGTTCAGGAGGGAGGGGGCTCCCGTTGTCCGGAATCAGCCCCTACCGCACCCGCGGCTCGGGCAGCTCGGTGTCGATCTCGTACTGCTCCAGCGCGGCGGCGACCTCGTGGCGGGGGATCTCGCCGGCGCGGGCCAATCCATCCAGCACCGCGACCGTGACGTGCTCAGCGTCGGTCTCGAAGTGGCGGCGCAGCGCCTG
>PLAX01000065.1 GCA_003135255.1 Candidatus Dormiibacterota bacterium
TCGCAGTCCGGCATCGCGGGGCCGTATGATCCTCGGAGGAGAGCCGGGAAGTCTGGTCGGCACGTCGTGCGTTTGCGGGATGGAGCCGGCATGTTGACCCAGGGTGATCGCCCCCACACCGCGCATTGCCGCACCATGCGGCGGCCCGTGCACGGTGCTCGTGCCGGTCACGAGTTCCCATGGGAGTGGGGCTCGCGCTGATCGCCTTCGTGGGTGGGGCCGCGGTCAGTCTCGGAACCAGCTGGGTCCTCGTCACCCGGGTGGAGCGACTGGGTGAATGGCTGGGGCTGTCCGAGGCGCTCCTCGGCCTGCTCGCCGCCCTGGCGGCCGATCAGGCCAACATCGCCGCCGCCGTCACGGCGCTCGCGCACCAGCAGCGTGCGGTGGGCGCGGGCGTCGTCATCGGTTCCAACATCTTCAACCTGGCCGCCCTGCTCGGACTCGGTGCGGTTGTCGCAGGCCGGATCGTCCTGCACCGCAAGGTCGTCGCGCTGAGCGGCGCGGTCGCCCTCTGGGTCTCCGTCGTCTGCCTGATCACGGTCATGGGAATCGTCGATTCCGCCGCTGGACTCGTCCTCGTCATGGCCGTGCTCGTTCCCTACGCCGTGCTCCTGGGCGTGCGTCGCGCAGAGCGCCGGCGGCTTCCCCTCCCCCGCCACTGGGCGGCCTAGCTGGCGTCGGCGGTCGACGAGGAGGAGCTCGAGCTGGTGGCCGCGATACGGCCGCGGCGGGGCAGCACCCGGGACCTGCTCGTGGCCGTCCCGGCGCTCGTCGTCGTCATTCTGGCCACCGTGGCGATGGAGCGCGGCGCGTCGACCCTGGGGCAGGACTACTCCGTGGCCGTGCTTGTCGTGGGAGGGCTCGTCCTGGCAGCGGTGACCAGCCTGCCACCGGCGGTGGCTGCGGTACACCTCGCCGCCAAGGGGAGGGGTGCGGCGGCGCTCAGCACCGCGTTCACGAGCAACACCCTGAACGTGACCGTCGGGCTCCTGGTTCCGACGCTCTTCTTCCAGCTTCCACGCCCCTCGGGACAATCGCTCCTCATCGCCGGCTGGTATGTCGGGCTCACGGCGCTGACGCTGGCACTCGCTTACGCGGGTCGCGGCCTCGGACGCTGGGCCGGCTGGGTGATCATCGCCGGCTACGCGGCATTCGTGGTGGCCGTTCTGATCGCCTCGTCAGTGTGATGCCGGGGTGCCACCACGACCAACCTGGCGCGCCGCGCGGGTGAGGGCTACGCCGTGCGCCTCTCCGAGAGCATCCGGGGCTTCGGTGGCTCCAGGGCCCCGCCCCCCTCGCGGTCGGTTCGACCTCCGGAGAAGGTCGCGCCCCGGTGAAGATCGGAGGCCATGGTCGCCTGCCCGCCCGCCGCCACCGCGATTCCCCGGGCGGTGGTGGACACCTGCTGGCTGGCCACGCTCACCTGCTCCATGGCGTCGACCACCTGGGCCGAAGCACTGCGCTGCTCACGGGTGGCCAGCTGCACCTGGGAGCTTGCCTCGGCGACCTTCTCCATGAGGTGAAGGCCGCTCTGGAGCTCGGCCACCCCCTTGTCCATCGCCAGCACCGTGGCACTGGTCTCCGCCTTGGTCTCCTGGGTGATCCCGGCGATGTCACCGGCCAGTCCCTTGGTGCGCTCGGCGAGGCGGCGAACCTCGTCGGCGACGACGGAGAACCCGCGCCCCATGTCCCCGGCCCGCGCCGCCTCGATGGCGGCGTTGAGCGCGAGGAGGCTGGACTGGTCGGCGATGTCGTTGATGAGCGCCAGGATGGAGGTGATCTCCTGGACGCGCTTGGCCAGGGCCAGTGTCCGGTCGCTGCTGGCGCGGATGTCCTGCTGGGCATGCTCGAGGCTCTCCCGCGTCTCCACCGCCTGCAGCGCCACCTGGTCGACGGTCTCGGCGATCTGGGTCGAGGTGCGGGCCAGCTCCTCCATGCTGGCCGACGTCTCGCTCGCCGCCGAGCTCTGCTGCGCCGTGGTGGCCGCCAGCTCGCTGGAGGCCGCCGACAGCCCGGCCGCGGACTCCGCCAGCTCAACGCTGGTCCGCTGCACCCGGGTGACCAGGCCGCCGAGGCGTTCGACCATGAGGTTGAAGCTCTTCGCGAGGGTATCCACCTCGGCCGTACCCGCCGGCGGCACCCGTGCCGAGAGGTCGCCGTCGGCGATGCGGCGCGCGGTCGCCGCCATATTCCCGATCGGCTGGGTGAGACGCATCGACACGAGCAGGAGGAGGACGACGAGCGCCGCGGCGCCGCCGATCAGTGCCAGGGTGGCGGTCGCCTGCTGGGTGCCCACCGGGGCCAGAGCGACGGCAGCGGGCTCGGTGGCGACGATCGCCCAGCCGAGGGGGAGGTCACGGGCGTAGCCGGAGATGGTGTCCGCTTCCCCCTGCCCGTATCTCACCGTCCCCGGTTGACCGCTGCCTTCGAGAGCCGCCCTCACAGGCGGGGTGTCCACCCTCTTGGCGAGGGCGCCCTGCTGGATCATCTGCGCGTCCGACCCGGCGGTCCAGGTGGAGCTGAAGATCAGGAGGTGGTCGGGTCCCACCGCTTGGAGCCCGATCGACGACGAGGTGCTCTCGGTGACGCTGAGGAACACCGGCCCGAGTTCCTGGGCGGTGTTGATGACGCCGACCAGGATGCCGCTGAAGCTGAGGTCTCCGGTGGTGACCGGCCGGGCCGCGTACCATTGGAGTTGCCCGGCCTGCCCATGGATTGGGGTGATCACCCCCTGTTGGGCAGCCGTGGTGAGCCAGCCGCTCCCCTCGAAAGACGCTTCGGCGATGGCGCCGCCGCTCGAAGCGACGACCTGACCCTCGGTGTCCACCAGGTCGATCTGGGTGAAGGCCGAGCTCCCGGCGAAGAAGAGGCGATGCAGCTCGGCGTCGGCGCCGCTCAGGGACGTCGGACTGGCCTCCAGGGCGACGGCATAGCCCGAGAGCTCGGCCTGGACCAGCTGTTCCCAGGCGTCGAGGCGGGCGCTGGCCGCGCGAGCCAGGTCCTCCATATGGGAGCTGGTCGCCGCCGAGAGTGCACCGGCGGAGCTGGAGGTGATGACGTACACCACGATGGCCATGACCCCGACCGTGGCGACCAGAGTGGGGGCGAGCAGCCGGATGAAGAAGCGGTGGCTGAGCGCGGTCAGTCGCCGAACGACGAGACGGGCGGCGGGCAGCGGCATCTGGCTTGGCTCCAGGCTCCGTCATGCACACGTCGAGCGCGCGCACCATGACGCAGCCGAGAGATTGAATACCAGGGACCTCAGCAGCAGGGGTGACGTCCGTGCCACAGATGGCAGGAATCTGTCGCAACTTCGTTCTCCGGGCCCGCTGACGGGAGGATTCCGGCATCGGGGCCGCCACCGCATCACGGAGCCAGAGGAGGGCGCACCGTCGGACGGTTGGGAAGGAAATGCCGAGCTGCCCGACGACGTCCCGAAGGGCGGACTTCCGAGGCCGCCAAGGGCAGTCCAAGGTCGCCTCGGGAGCCCTGAAATCCCCCACTGGGGTGATTCTTGACCTACACTTTTATCCATTGACCGATCTAACTGGGGCTGATCGTGTCCTTGCCGCCCTCCGCCCGCCGGCAGCGTTCCCGGCAGCAACTGCTGGATGTCCTGACAAGCCATCCGGAGGGTGTCGCGCGCGGCTACTTGAGTAGTTCTACCGGATTATCGCGAAGCGCCGTCGCAGAGGGGGTCCAGGACCTTCTGGCCGCCGGGCTGGTCGTCGAGCAACGGGGCGACGTGCGCACCCCGAGCAGCCCCCGCGGACGCCCTCCCATGCTGCTGCTGCCGGCGACGCCCCGGGGGGCGGTGGTGGGCATCGATATCGGTCACACCCACATCGCGGTCGCCATCGCGCGGACGGATGGTCAGGTGCTCGCCGAGCAGCGCGAGGCGTTCGACGTCGATGACCGGTCCGGGGCCGCCCTGGACGCCGCAGCGCAGCTTGTCCAGAGTCTCGTCGCCGACCACGACATGCTGATGGCCGACGTCCTCAGCATCGCGGCAGGTATTCCCTGCCCTCTCGAGCTGACCACCGGGCGGACCTCCCCACTGGGCGACCACCCCACGTGGGCCGGCCTCGACGCGGGAGAGGAGCTCGCCCGCCGGATCGGCCAGCCGGTCCATGTCAGCAACGACGCCGAGATGGGCGCCCACGGCGAACGCCGCTTCGGTGCCGCTCGCGGATGCCGTGACTTCATCTACGTCAAGGCTTCGCACGCTATCGGCGCCGGCCTGGTGCTCAACGGCCAGGTGTACCGGGGCGCAACCGGCGCAGCCGGAGAGATCGGTCACGTCCAGCTGACCGGCGCCCACGGCCTGTGCCGCTGCGGGAACCTNNTACGGAGCCGGCGGCTCTCTCACGGCCATCAGTGTCAATCCGGTCGCTGCTCGGATCATCACCGAGAGCGGCCGTGTCCTCGGTCGCGTCCTCGCCGATCTGTGCACCTTCCTGAACCCTGCCGCCATCATCCTCGGCGGCGAGCTGGGGACCAGCGGCCAGCCTCTTCTGAGCGGTGTCCAGGAATCCGTTCACCGCTATGCCCTCTCCCCGACCGCCCATGCCGTCGACATCCGCATCGCTCAACTCGGCGTGCGTTCGGAGCTCCTAGGCGCGGTTTCACAGGCGATCGAGCAGGCCCTCATCCGCGCCTGAGCCGGAGACGGCACCTGACGTGCCGTTCTCGCCGCGATCCTGCCTGACAGGGTGCTTCCGCACCCTGCCAGGCGGCCCCCGTTCAGTGCGAGCTGACGAGATGCTCCGGTCCCGTCCGAGTGGGCCCCGGCCCCGGCGCGCTCAGCGG
>PLAX01000072.1 GCA_003135255.1 Candidatus Dormiibacterota bacterium
CCCCCGCGCACCCGGTGGCGAGCGGCACCACGCTCGGATCCGGCGCCGATCCGGGCATCGGCCAGAAGCTGCACGACGTGGTCGTGGTCGGCTCGTTCGCGGGGCAGGGCGGCCGCGATCGGGTCGAGATCCAGCTCGACGAGCTGGAGGAGTTGGCGCGCACCCTCGGCACCCGCGTCGTGGAGCGCAGCTCGATCCCGGTGCGCGAGCCCCACCCGGCGACCTTCTTCCGCAGCGGGGCCGTCGAGGCGCTCACGGCGCGCCTGGCCGAGCTCGGCGGTCCCGCGGTCCTGGTCAACGACCAGCTGAGCCCGCGGCAGCAGCGGAACCTCCAGGAGGCGTGGGAGGTCCCGGTGCTGGACAGGACCGAGGTGATCCTGGCCATCTTCGCCCGGCGCGCGGTCACCGCGGAAGGGAAGATTCAGGTGGAGATGGCTCAATTGGATCATCTCCTCCCCCGTCTCGCCGGCGGCTGGACCCACCTGGAACGGCAGCGCGGCGGCGTGGGGCTGAGGGGCGGCCCCGGTGAGACCCAGATCGAGGTGGACCGCCGCCTGATCCGGCAGCGGATCAGCAAGTTGCGGCGACGCCTCGAGCTGCTGGAACGCCAGCGGCGCACCCGCCGGCAGGCGCGCAGCGACGTGCCGCTCGCCGCCTGTGCCCTGGTCGGCTACACCAACGCCGGCAAGTCGACGCTCCTCAACCGGCTGACCAACTCCGAGGTGCTCGCCGACAACCTCCTCTTCGCGACCCTCGATCCGACCTCGCGCCTGCTCAACCTCTCCTCGGGCCGGCGGGTGATCCTGACCGACACCGTCGGATTCATCCAGGCGCTGCCGACCGAGCTGGTGGAGGCCTTCGCGGCCACCCTGGAGGAGGTCCGCCAGGCTCACCTCCTCGTCCTGGTGGTCGACGTCTGCCACCCGGAGTGCGACGCCCAGCTCCAGACGGTGCTCGACACCCTCGCCGAGATGGGGTGCGAGCAGCCCACCCTGCTGGTCGCCAACAAGATCGACCGCCTCGAGCCGGAGGCGCTGGGGGAGGCGGTCGGTCGCCTGGAGACGACCGCCAAGTGCCGGGCGCTGCGGGTCTCGGCCAAGACCGGGACCGGCCTGCGCGACCTCCGCACCGCCCTGGACGCCCTCGCCGGCCGCGCCGTCCGGGAGACCCGGACCAACGTGCCGGTGCCCGCGCCTGCGGAGACGCCCGGCGACGACGACGAGGGCTGGGTCGCCAGCTGAAGCTGACCGGCTGCGGGTCAGCCCCTCAGGGCGTGGGCGGTGGCCCGTTCGACGTCGCGCCGGGCGTCGCGCTCCGCGATCGCCTGGCGCTTGTCCCAGAGCTTCTTGCCGCGGGCGATGGCGATCTCGACCTTGATCCGGTTGTTCTTGAGGTAGAGGCGCAGAGGGATGAGGGTCAGCCCTCCCAGCCGGACGCGGCCGTCCAGGTACTCGATCTCCCGGCGGTGCAGGAGGAGACGGCGGCGGCGCTCGGGCTCGTGGTTCTGCCGGTTGCCCATCTCGTACTGGCCGATGTGGACCTGGATGAGCCAGGCCTCTCCGTTCTCGACTCGGACGTAGCCCTCGCGGAGGTGGGCGAGACCGGCGCGGAGCGCCTTGACCTCGGTCCCGGTCAGCTGGATGCCGGCCTCGAGGAACTCCAGGAGGTGGTACTCATGGCTGGCCTGGCGGTTGCGGGCGAGGACCGGATCTCCCGGTCGAGGGTTCGGGGACATGGTTGAGGCTATATGCTGACGCGTCGACCGGGTCCCGATCCCGAACGGGGACCGAGGAGGCATGCATGGAGCCGCTGGAAGTCGCCATCACCCTCAAGGGCGATAGCCCCGACGCCTTCGAAACCATCCGCAGCGAGCTGAGCCGCGCGGACATCTTCTGCCTCGGCCAGCCGGCCGGGCAGATGGCGACGGCTCAGCAGGGCAGCGAGTCGGATCTGCTCCATTTCACCATCCATGACGCTCAGGGAAGCGAGCGGGTGATGCTGCCCGTCTTCACCCAGCCGGAGATCATGCGGGCGGCGCTGGCGCGCAATCCCGACTGGCAGACGCTCTCGGTGCTCCAGGTGCAGGGCCAGGCCCTCCTGGACCACGTCCACCCGGACGTGTTCATCGTCATCAACCCCTGGTCGCGCCTCGAGTACCAGCTCCCCCCGACCGGGCGTACCGGCTGAGCGCGAGCCGCCAAGCGGCGACACTGTGCGCTTGGACCGGCTTCAGAGCGCGACCAAGTCAGCGGCTGGGTGCGGTTTGCCGATCTACAGCGCAAGGTGAAGCCTCAGGGCATCGTCGAGCTCTCGCAGGGCAGGAGCGCTCAGCGGCCCCAGCAGGCGGCCGACCCTCTCAACGGCGACCGCCCTGATCTGTTCCGCCTGAGCTTTGGAATCGCGGTCGAGGCCGGCCTCCCCCGTGCTCAGGCGGACTTGGAAGTCGAGGACCCGCCGCAGATTTGAGGTGATCGGTACGACGGTCACAACCCCCCTGCCCAAGCGCGATACGGTGGCGTTGGCGGCGTCGTTGCTGACGATGACCGCGGGTCGAAGCTTCGCCGCCTCGGAGCCGCGAGCAGGACCGAATTCGACGAGACAAACTTCCCCCCGCCGCATCACGCGATCCCGTCGCCGGTCGTCTGGTCCCAGAGCTCGGCGTCGTCGGCCACCTCCCACTCCTCAAAGGCGGCTTCGTACTGGACCTCCAGACCCGCGGCGCGCAGAAGGCCGACAGCATCATGAACGGCAGCCGACCGAGAGCCCGCACCACGCTCGCGGGCGTAGCCGTCGAGGAAGAGCACATCGTCCTCCGGGAGAGACACACTGAGCTTCATACCCGAGATACTACCCGACCCGATACCCGGAGTGGGATCTCACCTCCGACCGCGCAGGAATGCGGCGGCGCTCATGGCGCGGCGGCCGGGGGGTTGGAGGGTGTCCACGCGGTAGTGGCCGGCAGCTGTGGCGACCAGGACCGATTCACCCTCGATGCGAACCACAGAACCAGGGATCGCGCCCGCCGGGCCGGGAATGTCGACCTCGGCCGGGTCGACCGTCCGACCGGCGAGGATGCGGACCCCCACGCCGGCCAGGTCGCCGGTGACGCCGGGCCAGGGGGTGAGAGCCCGGACCATCCGGTCGACCTCCTCCGCGGTGCGCGCCGACCAATCGAGGAGACCGTCCTCGCGGGTGAGCCGCGCCGCGTGGGTGACCCCGTCGTCGGGCTGCGGGGTGGCGGCGGCCGTCCCGCGTTCGAGGGCGGCGAGCACCGCCACCAGCTCCTCGGCCCCGGCGATCGCGAGCGTCCCGGTCAGTCCTGCTGCGGTCGCGTCAGCGCCGATGGGCAGCTCCCGGCGCGCGTACACCGGGCCGGTGTCCAGCCCCGCCTCCATCCGCATGATGCAGACGCCGGTGATGGTGTCGCCGGCCAGGATCGCCCGGGCGATCGGCGCCGCCCCGCGCCAGCGGGGGAGCAGGGAGGCGTGGACGTTGACCCCGCCGAAGCGGTGCCCGTCGAGGAGCGTCCGGGGCAGGATCTGGCCGTACGCGGCGACCACCAGGACGTCGGCACCGAGCCCGAGGATCTCCTCCACCACCGGCCCCGATCGGATGCGCTCCGGCTGCAGCAGGGCGATGCCGAGCTGCTCGGCCGCATCGGCCACGGGCCGCGGGGCGGGGCGCCCCCGGCTCCCGGGGCGCGCCGGCTGGGTGACCGCGGCCAGCACCTCATGGCGCGCGTTGCAGGCGCGCAGGCTGGGGACGGCGAACTCGGCGGTTCCGGCAAAGACGATGCGCACGGGGGGAGAGCGTATCCGGTTCGGGGCACGTCTCCGATGAAAGGCAGGGAGCCACGGCGCCGCAGTTTGAGGCCACGGTGAGGCCCAAACTGCGAATGGCTGCGGCTCGACCCAGGGCCATCGCGACGTTGGCGAAGCAGCCCTGCTCTGGCACGAGCGGGTGATCGCCGCCTGTGGTGTCGGGCGCGTCAGACGGTGACGGCCTCGCCCTCGATGTTGGCGATCTCCTCGTCGCCCATCTCTTCGACCCGGCGCAGCGTGCTCGGGTCGGTGAGACGGTCGGTGAAGAGGATGCCGTCCAGGTGGTCGATCTCGTGCTGGATGGCACGGGCCAGCAGGCCGCTCCCCTTGATCCGGACCGCCTTGCCGTGGCGGTTGAGCGCCTTGCAGACCACCTTGTCGGCGCGCGCCACCTCCCCCACCATGCCGGGGATGGAGAGGCAGCCCTCGTAGCCGATCTGCTCCCCGTCCGCCTTGATGATCTCGGGGTTGGCGAGGTGAAGCAGCTGGTTGTCCACCCTGATGGTGATGACCCGGATCGAGACGTCGACCTGGGGGGCCGCCAGCCCAACGCCGGGGGCGGCGACCATCGTCTCCATCATGTCGTCCATGAGACGGCGAATCGAATCGTCGACCTTGCCGACCTTGGGCGCCTTGCGCCGGAGGACGGGGTTGTCGTCGGCGACGGTGACGATCTTGAGGATGGACACTGGGCTTGGCTCTCCGGCTCGGTCACATGACCGGATCGACGTCGATGCTCCAGCCCCGGCCTCGGGGCAGGTGGGGTAACGCCCTCTCGATCTCCTCCCCCCGCACCGTGAACTGCCAGCGGTACTGGCCGCGAAGGCGCTGCAGGAAGGCGGGGGCCGGACCGAGGACGTCGAGCCCGGCACCCGCGCCGAGAATAGCAGAGAGCCGCTCGACGGCCTGCTGAGCGGAGGCCTCAGCGGCCCCGTCCTCGGCGTGGCTGATGGTGCAGGTGACCAGCCGCGTGTACGGGGGGAAGCGGTGGGTCCGCCTCACCCGGATCTCGTCGTGGGCGAAGCCGCGGTAGTCGTGGGTGACGGCGTGGCGGACCGCGTAGTGGTCGGGGCTGTAGGTCTGGAGGATCACCCGGGCCGGCTCGTCGCCCCTCCCCGCCCTGCCGGCCACCTGGGTGATCAGGGAGAAGGTCACCTCCCCGCTCCGGTAGTCGGGGAAGTGGAGGGAGGTGTCGGCGTTGACGATCCCGACCAGACGGACCCTCCCCAGATCCCAGCCCTTGGCGACCATCTGGGTGCCGATCAGGCAGTCCGCCTCGCCCTTCCGGAAGCGCTCGTAAATCTCGAAGTAGGCGTCCCGCCGCTGGACCGTGTCCCGGTCCATCCGGAGCAGCCGCAGCCCTGGGAAGCGTTCCGCCACCTCCGCCTCCAGCCGCTCCGTCCCCATCCCCAGGCCGCGGATCGCGGTGGAGCCGCAGCCCGGGCAGCGATCCGGCAGAGAGCGGGAGCTGCCGCAGTAGTGGCAGTCGCAGCGGCCGCGGCCGGCGTGGTAGACGAGCGCGACGCTGCAGTTGGGGCATCCGAGCGGCTCCCCGCAGCCGCNNCCTCGCGGAGGTCGACCACCTCTATGGGCGGGAGCGCCCGGCCGGTGATGCGCTCCGGGAGGGTGGTCAGCTCCAGGCCGCCGGTGTGGGCTCGGTAGTACGTCTCCACGCGCGGCGTGGCGCTGCCCAGCACCACCGGCACTCCGGCCCGCCGGCCCAGCTCGAGGGCGACGTCGACGGCGTGGTAGCGGGGCACCCGGTCCTGCTTGTAGGCGGAGGCGTCCTCCTCGTCGACGACCACCACCCCGAGCCGGGGCAGCGGGGCGAAGACGGCGCTCCGGGAGCCGACCACCACGTCGATCTCACCGAGGCGGGCCCGGCGCCATTCGACCGCGCGCTCGGCATCGGTGAGGCCGGAGTGGCTGACCGCCAGCCGCCCGGGGAAGCGCGCCGCGAAGCGCCGGATCATCTGAGGGGTCAGGGCGATCTCGGGGACCAGGCAGATCGCCTGCCGGCCGAGGGCCAGGGCGGCGTCGATCGCCGCCAGGTAGATCTCCGTCTTGCCGCTCCCGGTGACGCCGTGGAGCAGCACCGCGCGGTGCCGTCCCGCCGCGATCGCCTCCAGGAGCGGCGCGGCCGCCCGCCGTTGCGCCTCGGTGAGCACGGGCGGCTGGAGGGCCGTCCCCTCGGCCCGCGCGGCGATCAGCGCTGCGGAGGTTGTGCGCGGTCCGCGATGCCTGCCGGTTGCCGGCCCGGCGGTCCGCGCCCCCTTGGGCACCATCGCCTTGATCACCTCGGGGAGCGGCGCGCAGTACCGGTTGGCGATCCACTCGGCGAGCCCGACCATGGCCTCCGAGAGGAGCGGCTCCTCATCCAGGACCGCAGAGATGGGCCGGGCATCGGCATGGTCGGATTGATCTAGGACGGCGACCACGAGGCCGGGCAGGGAGCGGGCGCCGAAGGGGACCTGGACCCGCACCCCCGGTCGGATTGAGCCGGAGAGCTGGTCGGGGACGCTGTACGTGTACCGCTCCTGGGGGAGCATCCCCCGGGTGTCGGGGACGACCGAGACGAACACCGGTGCGGTCACAGCCAGCATGATGCGCGCCGCGGGCGGGGCGGGGAACCCGGCCGCCGTTCCGTCGGGAACCGTCCGGGGTCACGGCGCGTCTAAAGCGTGCATGACAAGCGAACGAGGTGCCCCATGAAAGCGCGACTGATCCTGCTCAGCACGATGAGCATCGTGACCCTGGCGGCTGCGGCCGCATGTGGCTCGGCGGCGGTCCGCAGTGCCTCTGGTCTGAGCGGCGCGGAAGCTGTGCCCGCCGCCATCGCACCGGTGGGCTCCCACGCGGGGTCGTCCAGTGCCGGTTCGCTGAGCGCGGGAGTCCCGAGCAGCGGCAGCTCCAGTGGGACCAGCGGATCCTCGGCGTCGCTCAGCGCCGACATCTCCTCCGGCGACATCGTGCTGGGGTCGCCGGGAGCGGACGTCGCCCGCTCGGTGACCGCGGCCTACACGGTTCCGGCCGGAACCTTCCTGCAGTCGTTTGACACCGTCATCGCGACGGGGGTCGCCCTCGACGGCTACGTGATCAGCTCGGAGACGTCGCCCAACGCGAAGGGGCGGATCGTGAGCGGCCAGGTGACCCTCGCCATCCCGACGGCGAGCATGGCCAGCCTGCTCAACAGCCTTCCCTCCGACTTCACCGCATCCTCGATCAACTTCTCGAGCGTCGACGACACCAACTCCATCGTCGACCTCAATGCGCGCCTCACCTCCGCGCAGGCCCACCTCACCGCGCTCCAGGCCCTGCTCGCCAAGGCCACCTCGCTGGCCGACATCACCACCCTGGAGCAGCAGATCGAGGACGTGGAGACCTCGATCGACACCGACCAGGGTCAGCTCAACTCGCTCACCCAGGCGGTCACCGACGCGACGGTCACGGTCCAGCTCAAGGAGCGCGGCGCGGTCACCGTGGCCGTCCATGTCTCCACCGGACCGTCGGTGGGGAGCGGCGTGTCCAAGGGCTGGAACAACGTGCTGCTCATCGTCACCGTGGCGCTCGAGGTGCTGGTGACGGCGGTCCCGGCGCTGGTGCTGCTGGCAATCGCTTGGTCCGTGTGGCGGCTCCGGCGTCGTCGTGTCGCCCCAGCGCCGGCCGAGGTGACCGCGTAGCGCCAGCCGCACGCGCTCACAGTCCGGACGGGCGCCCCGGCGCCGCAGGCGCGCCGGGGCGCACCCCTGTGCGCCGGGAACACGTTAAGGACTTTTGTGTCCGTAACCNNCGGCGGGCCACCTCCAGCTTGGGCGAGCGCTCCACGGTGAGGACGACACCGTCGGGATCGAGGACGGTGACCGCGTTGTCGTTGGCTCCCATCCCCACCCCGGGCGCGCCGACGTCGTTGAGGACGATGAGGTCGAGGCCCTTGCGGCGCAGCTTCTCGGCGGCGTTGGCCAGCAGGTCGTCGGTCTCGGCCGCGAAGCCCACGATGAGCACCCGGGTGCGCCGCGGATGCAGGCGGAGCGAGTCCAGGATGTCGACGGTGGGCACCAGCTCCAGGGTCAGCTCGTCGGCGGACTTCTTGAGCTTGCGCTCGGCCACCCTGCGGGGGCGGTAGTCGGCGACCGCGGCGGCCATCAGCAGCAGGTCGGCGCGATCGAGCGCGCGCCAGACCGCGGTCTGCATCTCGGCGGCGGTCTCCACCTGCGTGAGGGACACCCCCGGCGCGGCCGGCGGTGGCGGCGCGGCAGTGATCAGCTCGACCTCGGCGCCGGCTTCCTGGCAGGCGGCCGCCAGGGCGTTGCCCATCTTGCCGCTGGAGCGGTTGCCGAGGAAGCGCACCGGGTCGATGGGTTCGCGGGTGCCGCCGGCGGTGACCACCACCCGTATCCCCCGGAGGGGAAGCGGGCAGGAGCCGGCTGCGTCCACGGCCGCCGAGCCCCCCTACCGACCGCCGGCGTCGGGAGCGCCGGACAGCCCGGAGGGAAGCCCGCTGAGGCCAGTCAGGAGCTCCGCCGCCACCCGGACGATCTCGGCGGGCTCGGCCATCCGCCCCATCGCCTCGCGCCCGCTGGCGAGTCGCCCGGAGACCGGTCCCACCAGCACGGCGCCGCGTGCCCGGAGCGTCTCCACATGCTCCCGCGTCGCCGGGTGCTCCCACATCGCCGTCTCCATCGCCGGCGCGATGACGAGCGGCGCCCGGCAGGCCAGCGCGGTGGCGGTCACGGCGTCATCGGCGAGGCCGAGGGCGAGCCGGGCGATCAGGTTGGCAGAGGCTCCGGGGACCAGCTGGAGCTCCGCCCACCCGGAGAGGTTGAGGTGCTCCATGCCGTGTCCCGACGGGAAATCGACGCCGGCGGTGCCGGCGCGCCCGCCGGGGCGCCGGCACCGCGCCTCGCGGAAGAGGTCGGTGACCACGCTCTGCCCGGAGAGACTCTGGAGGGCGAGTGGGGTGATGAAGCGGGTGGCCGACTCCGTCATCGCGACCCGTGTCTCCGCCCCCGTCCGGCGCAGCAGGGTGACCACCTCGCCGGACTTGACGGCGGCGATGCTGCCGCTGACGTAGACGAGGACCCGGCGTCCCTGGAGCTCCTCCACCTGCTCTCCTCCGCTCACTGGTGGTCCGCCCGCGGCCGGTCCCGCTCGATGATCTCGAGGATCTCGCGGGCGGCGCGGAACACGTCGTCGTTGACCACACGGTAGTCGTACGAGGCCTGGTCTGCCAGCTCCATGCGCGCATTCTCCCAGCGCAGCTCCAGGCTGCCCGCCGACTCGGTGGCCCGCTCGGTGAGGCGGCGGCGCAGCTCCTCCGGGCTCGGAGGCAGCAGGAAGATGAAGATGGCGCCCGCCACCCGGGGCCGGATCCAGGCCGCGCCCTGGACGTCGATCTTGAGAACGATGTCCTCCCCGCGCTCCAGGCTCTCGCGCACCCGCGCCTCTCCGGTCCCGTACCAATGACCGTGGACCGAGGCGTATTCGAGCAGCTCGTGGCCATCCCGCAGCTCCTGGAACCGCGCGTCGTCGACGAAGGAATAGGCGACGTCGTCCACCTCCCCCGGGCGAGGCGGCCTGGTCGTGTAGGAGATCGAATAGTGGAGCCACGGAGCGACCCGGAAGAGCTCCTGGAGGACGGTGTCCTTGCCGACACCGCTCGGGCCGGAGAGGACGATGAGACGCCCCGGCGGGATCGAGAGCCGCTGCCGCTCGGCCGGCGCCCCCTCGGGCCGGCCGGGCACCGGGTTCATGGCCGCTCCTCGCTCACCTGCGCGACGAGGGCAACGAGCTCGGCGGGCAGGAGCGACTCGAAGGCCATCTCGCGCCCGTCCGCGGGGTGGACGAATCTCAGCTCGCGGGCATGCAGGGCGAGCCGCGCGGCGCCGTCGTTGCGGCGCCCGTAGACGGGGTCGCCGACCACCGGGTGGCCGATGTAGGCGAGGTGCACGCGGATCTGGTGGGTGCGGCCCGTGCGCAGCTTCACCTCCAGCTCGGTGGTGTGGGGATGGCGGGCGAGGACCCGGAAGTCGGTGGTCGCGGGCCGGCCGCCGTCCACCACCGCCATCCGCTTGCGGTCCTTGGGATCGCGCCCGATCGGCGCCTCCACGGTCGCGGTCGCTTCGGAGAGGCCGCCGGCGACGAGCGCCCAGTAGAGGCGGGTCAGGGTGCGCTCCTGGAGCTGGGCGGCCAGGTGGCGGTGGGCCGCCTCCGACTTGGCGACGACCAGCAGCCCCGAGGTGTCGCGGTCGAGGCGGTGGACGATCCCGGGCCGCTCCTCCCCGCCGAGCAGCGACCAGACCGTGCCGCGCTGGCGGAGCCCGTCGGCGAGCGTTCCATCCGGGTGGCCGGGGGCCGGGTGGACGACCAGGCCGGCCGGCTTGTCGATCACCGCGAGCCACTCGTCCTCGTACACCACCACGAGATCCACGGCCGGGGACGGCGCGGGGGGCGGGGCGACGACGGCGGCGGGGACGCTGACCTCGATCTGGTCGTCGGGGCCGACCCGCTGACCCGGACGTCCGGGGCGGCGGTTGACCCGGACGGCGCCGGCCGCGATCAGGGTGTGGGCGGCGTGGCGGGTGACCCCTCGCTCGCGCGCCAGCCAGAGGTCGAGGCGGGCGTCGTCGTCGACCTCCCCGGGCACGCCGGCTATCCCGAGGTCACGCTGTCGTGGCTGAACCCGAGCTGGTACACGACCACCAGCATGCCACCCACGATCGCCATGTCGGCCACATTGAAGATCTGGAACAGCCAGAAGTGGAAGTCGATGAAGTCCACCACCGAGCCTGAGATGAGACGGTCGATGCCGTTGGAGATCGAGCCCCCGACGATGCCGCCGAGGGCCACCAGGCGGAGCAGCCCCCCGCCCATGCGCGGCCCGTACAGGAGGATGTACCCGGCGACGATCGCCGCCACCACCAGGTAGAGGAAGGTGAACTGGGGGAAGAGGCCGAAGGCGGCCCCCGAGTTCTGGATGTAGTGGATGGTGACCGGGGAACCGGCCGGGACCTGGGTGCCCAGCTTGACGTGATGGACGACCAGCCACTTGGTGAGGTGGTCGATGGCGACGACCACGCCGGCGGTGATCACCATGATGGCGTAGCGGCGGGGCGTGCTCCGCAACCGCGGACGCCGGGCCGGAGCCGCGCCCGGAGCCACCTGCGGCACGTCCCCGGTGCTCAACGGCTCACGCCCAGCCAGCACTGCTCCCCGCCGATCTTCCCCGACCACTCGCTGAGAACCTCCGCCCGACCGAAGCCGATCTCGGTGGCCAGCACCTCGGCCATCAGGTGGTCGCGGTGGGTCTCGAGGGCGCGGCGGAGATCGCCGTCGGCCTCGACCAGGAGACGGATGCGATCGTCGAGGGCGAGGCCCGCCTGTTTGCGGAGATCGTTCACCTTGCGGGAGACGTTGCGCACCAGCCCCTCCAGGCGCAGGTCGTCGGTGATGACGGTGTCCAGGGTCACGCCCTCGTGCTCGTCGTCGCCGTGAGCCGCGTAGGCGACAGACTTGACGTTGAGCTCGTCGGCGAAGATCGCCTCCAGCTCGGGGGAGAACGGCCGTCCGTGGACGGTGGCCTCGCGCAGCGGCTGGCGGACCCCGAGCCCGGCGACCTCACGGTCCCCCAGCCCATCCTCGACCAGGCGGCGCAGCCGCGCCATCTCCTCGACGAGCGCCGGGTCGCGCCAGCCGGCCTCCGCCTCGGGGTAGTCGGTGAGATGCACCGAGTCGGGGACGCCGGCCGCCGCGGCACCGGTGTCGTGCCCGCTCAGGTTGCGGTGGAGCCTCTCGGCAAGGAAGGGCATGAAGGGTGCGATCAGGCGGGCCAGGGTCTCGAGGGCGGTGTAGAGCGTGTCGTACGCGGAGCGCTTGTCAGCGTCGCTGACGTCAGCCGCCTTCCAGAAGCGCCGCCGTGAGCGGCGCACGTACCACTTGGAGAGATCCTCCACGAAGAGCTCGATGCTCCGGGTGGCGGCGGTGGCGTCGTAGACATCGAGGGCAGCCCGCACCTCGTCGATGCACTCCGTGAGGCGAGCCAGGCACCAGCGGTCCAGCTCGGGGCGTTCGCCGCGGGAGACGACGGCCCGGTCGCCGCGCGCGGCCTCCTCCGGGACATAGCCGTCGAGACGCGCGTACTCGCAGAAGAACTTGTAGGTGTTCCAGAGGGTGAGGATGAAGCGGCGGACGACCTCCCGGATCAGCTCCGGGGCAACCCGGTAGTCGCTCCCCGGGGCCACCGCGCTGTAGAAGTACCAGCGGGTGGCGTCGGCGCCCAGCTCGGCGA
>PLAX01000086.1 GCA_003135255.1 Candidatus Dormiibacterota bacterium
GATCCGGGCTCCGCGAGCGCTCCACCTCCGCCGAGCCGCCGCTCGACGGCACCAAGCCTCTCCTCCACCCCGGCGAGGCGCTCCGCCTCAGCGCCCGCCGCGCCCCCCCGGCAAAGGCGGAGCAGGCAGGCCTCGACCTGGAGGCGCGCGTCGACCGGCTGGCGCAGCTCGAGCTCGGCGGCGCCCATCTCCTCCAGCACCCGCAGCCAGAAGCCGTCCGGCTCCCGCGCGGCCAGCTGGCGGCAGAGGTCATCCTCGTCCGCGTCGAGGCGGGCCCCCTCCGCGAAGCCGACCGCGACCAACTCGGCGGCGCGCGCCAGGCGCGAGCACTCCCGGAGGAGCTGGCGGGGATCCGCACCCGCGTCGAAGGCGGCGGCGGCGGCCCGGAGCGACGCGGCGGCATCCCTCCCGGCCAGCCCGTCGAGCAGCTGGCGGATCACCTCCGGGTGCGCCAGCCCGAGGGCGCGGCGGCAGGTGTCCGTGGTCACCGGGCGGTCGCCGGTGGCGAAGCATTGATCCAGGAGGGAGAGCCCGTCGCGCACGCTGCCCTGGGCGGCCCGAGCGATCAGCCGGGCAGCCGCGGGCTCCAGCTCGACCGCCTCGGCGCCGGCGATAACCTGCAGGTGCTCGTCGATCCTGGCGCTGGACACCCGTCCGAAGTCAAAGCGTTGGACCCGAGAGCGCACCGTGTCCGGCACCTTGTGGGGCTCGGTCGTGCAGAGGATGAAGAGCACGTGGGCAGGTGGCTCTTCGAGCGTCTTGAGGAAGGCGTTCCACGCCTCCGAGGTCAGCATGTGGGCCTCGTCGATGATGTAGACCTTCGACCGCAGCCGGGCGGGCAGGTAGCGGACCCGCTCCCGGAGCTCGCGCATCTCGTCGATGCCCCGGTTGCTGGCGGCGTCGATCTCGAGGACATCCACGGCCGACCCGTCCAGGATCTCGCTGCAGGCGCTGCAGTGGTTGCAGGGCTCGCCGTCGACCGGCTCCAGGCAGTTGACGGCCCGAGCCAGGATCCGCGCCGTCGACGTCTTTCCCGTCCCCCGGATGCCCGCAAAGAGGTAGGCGTGCGCGACGTGTCCGGCCCGCAGCTCGTTGCTCAGGGTGCGGACGATGTGGTCCTGGCCGATGAGGTCGGCGAGGACGGCGGATCGGTACTTGCGGTAGAGCGCGGTCACGTCCCGCCGACGATAGCCGACCCGCACAGCCGGGCGGGCGGCGTGCCCGGCCGGCGCTCCGCCTCAGGAGCCGCTCCGAAGCCCCCGACTAGACTCGGCTCGTGCTCGCGACCGCCCCCAGCCAGACCCAGGTTTCTCTCACCTCCCTCTGATCCTCATCGTCGCCGGCGTCGGCGTCCTCGGCGGCGGAGGGGCCAACGGGCTCGGCTCGACGGGACGGGACGTCGTCCTGGGCGCCCTCCTGGTCGGCGACGCCGCCGGTCTGGGCGCGGTGCGGGCGCTGACGACGGTGCGGCTCTGGCGGTCAAGCCAGGCGGTCCTCCGCCAGGGGAGCTGGTGGACGATGGGCCTCTGGGTGGTCGGTTTCGGGAGTCACGCGCTGGTCGATGCGATCGCCGGCATCAGCGACAGCACCCTCCTCCTCTATCTCGGGGTCACCCTGGCCGCCCAGCAGCTGGTGCTTCAGGCGCGGGCCCGGAGCTCCGAGCTTCCCGAGCGTGGCGCGCGCGGCGCCCCCTGACAGGGGGGCTGGATCCGGCACCGGCATGGGAGGCGCCGAGCGCGTCGCGCGCCCCACGCTCTGCACTCCATCGCCTATACACCCCTTAAGGACACTTCTGTCCCAAAGGCCCTGTCACGGGTGGGTCGCCCCGCTCCACCGGGCGCCCGAGGAGAAGCGAGCCCCTGTGGTGGTGGACACGCCCCCGCGCCCTCCGGGGCGCACTTCATGACGGGGTGCGCCGGATCCGGCTCCGCGGGGGTATGCGCGCGTCGTCTGCGCGCCCAAGGGGGGCGAGAGCCCCCCGAGGGGCGGCGAGCCCGTATCCAGATGAGAGGGGCCCCCACGCCGCCCCCGCGGCGTGGGAAAGGTAGTCGCGCACCCCACGTCGTTGACGCGCCACCGGCGCTCACCCGATCCAACGGCTCAGGTCAGGTTGGCTGCGGCACCCCCGGGGGACCGCTTAGCGCTGCTTCCTTCCGGATCTGACGCGGTTCACGGGCCCGGGCTGCGCAGGACCCAGCCATCAACGCCGCTGAGATCGGAGCGGACCCGGCTGCGCGCCCCCTCGGTGGGGAATTCGACCCCGCTATAGCGGATTGCGGGTACAGGGCACCGCTGACTCCCCGTCTAGCGCGACCACCCCTATTGTACCGGCCGGCGGACCTCACCGCCGGCCACCGTCAGCGCAGGACGGAGGCGGCCCCGTCGGCCGCGTACAGGAGGGGGCCGGCCAGGAGCATGGCCACCACCCCGAAGAGCGCGCACGCCAGCCCGACCACGCTCGCGAGCCGTGGCGTCCTGTGGGGCACGACCGGCAGCTCGTCATCCTCGACGTACGCCGCGCCGATCCAGCGCAGGACCGCGACCGCGTAGATGGCCGAGGCGGCCACACCGGCCACCGCGACCCACGCGTACCCGCCGGCGACGGCGGAGGAGGCGACGAGGATGCGGACGAGGAACCCAGCCAGTGGCGGCAGGCCGGCCAGCCCGGCGAGGCCGAGGGAGAGGAGCACCGCTGCCATCGGGGAGCGCCGGGCGAGGCCGCGAACACCGGCCAGATCGCCACCGATACCGTCCTCCTCCAAGCGAGTCACCGCCTGGAAGCTCGCCTGGATGGCCAGCACAAAGACGACCAGGCCGAAGAGAAGGGCGATCACCCCGCCGGCCGGCTTGAGGTCGCTCGCCCGGCCGCTCCCGACCAGGGCGCTGAGCACGAGTCCGCCCTGGAGGCAGGCACCGAGCCCGATCAGACGGCGCACGCTCCCAGCGGCCAGGCTGAGCAGCGCGGGATAGAGGCAGGCGGCCGCGCCCAGCACCCCGGCCACCNNCCGCCCCGCTGCTGGCGGAGGCCACCTGGAGCATCCAGTGGTGAAGGGGGGGCGCCCCCACCAGGTAGGCGAGCCCCAGCAGCGTGAGGGCGAGTCCCAGCCCCTCCAGAGGCGCCGAGTGGAGAAACTGGCCGCGCACCGCGGCGAGGTCGGTGCTGCCGGTCGCCCCGTAGACGATGGCCAGGCCGTAGAGCATCAGGGCCAGCGCGACGCCGGCCGAGATGANNCTGATCACGACGATGCCCAGCCCGACGACGAGCATCCCCATCTCGACCTGGACCGCGAGGATGGCGCCGCCGGCGGTCGCGGTCAGGATCAGGGCGTGGTACGCGGGCAGCCGAGAGCCGAGGCGCTCTTCGGCGGCCCCGCTGGTCAGGATCGCAAGCAGCCCCGTCCCGCACAGCAGAAGCACCGCGAAGGTGCTGAAGCGGTCGGCCACCACGCCCCCCGCGTAGGCGGCGAGGCCAACTCCGTTGGTGAGCGCGACGCCGCGAAGCGCGACCAGCGCAGCCGCGGCGGCCCCCACGAGTGCAAGCGCTCCGAGCCAGCGATGAAAGGACGGCGGCAGCCCGGGGCGAAGCCAGCCGAGCAGCCCTCCGACCGCCGCGAGCGCGACCAGCAACGTCGTCGGCAGCATCGTGGCGAACACGGCCATGCCATTGGGTGCGGGCATCAGGCGACCCCCGGGAAGAGGATGTACCCGGCTCCGTTCTGGAAGAGTTCGGCGAAGTGCCCCGGCACCACCCCGATGAGGACGATCAGCCCGACCAGGATGCCGATGTAGGTCAGCTCGAGGGGCCCGAGGTCCCGGGCTCGCTCGAAGGTGTCGCGGGAGGCTCCGAGGAAGACGCGCTGGGCCGTCCAGACCAGCACGCCCGAGGCCAGGAGGGTGCCCGCGAGCACCACGGTGCTCGCCCACCGGTGGGCTGGGAAGGACCCGGTGAAGATGAAGAAGTCGCCGGCGAATCCGGCCAGGAGGGGCACGCCCGCCGCCGCGAGGGTGGCGAGCAGCCAGAACGCGGAGAGGAACGGTGCCTGCCAGGCAAGGCCACCGAGCTGAGAGATGCGCACGCGCCGGGTCCTCTCCTGGATCAGGGAGGCGAGCAGCATGAGCACCCCGATCACCAGACCGCGGGCCAGCAGCAGGAAAATGATCCCGGTGATCGCGATCGAGGTGTGGCCGGCGACGCCGAGCAGCACCAGTCCCATGAAGACCGTGCCCACATGCCCGATGAGGCGCCTCAGGTCATCGGTGCGGAGCGCCGCCAGCCCCCCCCAGACCACGGTCACCACCGCCAGGACGGCGAAGAAGAGCGAGAAGCTGCCCGACGTCGAGGGGAAGAATCCGACCGCGACATGGACGAGGGTGTACGCCCCCAGGCTGGGCAGCACCGCGGCGAAGATCGCCGAGAGCACCCCCGTGCTGTCCTCCTCGAGGTCGAGCAGCGCCCCGTGCAGGGGCACGACGGCCATCGCCAGCAGCGAGGCCGCGGTGATGAGCCAGAAGGCGACTGTCTCACCGTCGC
This sequence comes from Candidatus Dormiibacterota bacterium, assembly GCA_003135255.1. Lineage (GTDB taxonomy): Bacteria > Chloroflexota > Dormibacteria > Aeolococcales > Aeolococcaceae > Changshengia. Next base: position 4,532 of record PLAX01000086.1, read on the forward strand.
CCGGCAGGGACACGGGGGTGACGCCCATGTCGAAGGAGTGCGCACCGGCCTGGAAGGCGATCAGCACCGCGGCGAGCAGGAGGAGACCGGCGGAAACCAGGCTGGTGGCCGCGTAGCGGGTGGCCGCCCGCGTTCCGCGGCCGTGCCCGAAGGCTCGGGCCAGCACATACACGGGGACGATCGCGAGGGTCCAGAAGAGGAGGAAGAGGACCCAGTCATAGGAGACGAGGATGCCGAGGGAGGCCGTCTCGAGGGTGAGCAGGCAGACGGTCAGGAGCTTGACGTGACTCTGGTTGCGCCAGGCGGCGAGCGCGGCGCAGAAGAAGACGACGGAGACCACGAGGATCACCGAGAGCGCCACCCCGTCCGCGTCGAGATGGTAGCTGGACACGATCGGGAAAGAGGAGAGCCAGCTGTGCTGCTCGACGAGGTCGCCGCCGGGGATGCCGCCGGTCCCTCCTGCCGCGTCGGACACCTGGGTCTCCACGGCCCAGATCGCGAAGAAGAGGGCGGCGCCCGCACCGGTGGATCCGAGTGACTTGATCCGGCGCAACTGGTCCTGGGTCTGGTTGGGCATGAGGAGCGCCGCCAGGGCGAAGACGACCGCGCTCCAGACCATGGCGGTGAGCACCAGGGTGGGGAACGTGACCCCCGTGGTGGTGGTGGTGGTGCTCGTCGTCTGGGCGAGGAAGTTCATGTGGTGTGCACCGGGAAGTGCCCCCCCGCCGCGAGGACGCTGGCGCCGACCAGAAGCAGGATCACCGCGAGCGTCACGCCGAGCCCGATGCCCAGCCGGCGCACCCGGACACGCTCCAGGGACCAGGCGGCCGCCTCGATCCCCTCACCGGCGGAGTCGTAGAGAGGCTCGACCAGCTCGTGGTCGAAAGCCACCACCTCCCCCGCCAGAGCGTTCCCGGCTCGAGCACCAAACGCGAACGCCCAGCGCACGGCCGCCGGGCCCGTGGCGCTGAGGGTGGGGATCCGGAGCCAGACTCCGAGCCGAGCGACCCGGCGGGTCAGCCCGGCCCGCGAGACCGCAACTCCCCCAGCCACGCCCACGACCAGCGCGGCGGCGGCGGCGGCGAACGCCCACCACTCGACGGGCAGGATCTGGTGGCTCGCGCCGTAGTAGATCCAATGGCTGAAGGTGAGCGCGGGAACGCGTCCCTTGCCGTGACCGATGGCGGCGATCCCCGGCAGACCGACGACGACGGCTCCCACCGTGGCGGCCGCGCACCAGCGCTGGAGCGTCCGCAGCGGTGGTTCCGCTTCGGTGAGCTTCTCAACGAGGAAGCCACGCCGCACCGCCGGCGTGCCGCGGCAGATGGTGACCAGCAGACGGACGGCGTACAGAGCGGTCAGCACCACGGCTGCGATGGCCAGCACCGCGACCAGGTCACGGACCCAGCCCGCCATCTGGCCCCCCTGGACGATGATGTAGCGGGTGGTGGAGCCCACCTCCTCGCGCATGTTGGGAAAGCGGTTGAGGAAGATGGAGGACACCACGTCGTAGCCGACCAGGTCGAGGCCCGCGGCGGCGAGGGCCCAGAGCCCGAGGCTCAGGCTGGTGTGCCGCATCCGCCGCCAGGCGCCACCCATCTCGCCGATGTCACGGGTGCGGTAGGCGCGGGCAAGGCTGCCGGCTGTGACCAGGAGAAGGAGGCTGAGCGGCGCGCTCACGACGGTGATCAGCAGTCCCGCACTGTAACCGCCCGCTCCCATGGCGGTGATCGCCAGGGCCAGCTGTGCCGAAGCGGAGAGGAGGGCGACGCGATAGATGTCGCGCGACACGAAGCACGCGGCGCTCAGCCAGACGGCGCCCACCGCGCCGATCACGGCGAGGATGCTCAGGACGCCGGGCGTGACCAGGAGGAGGGTGTAGATCCTGGCCAGCAGGATGACCCCGGCGAGCAGCGACATGGTGATCGCGCCGAGCACGGGGAGCGGGGCCTCGCGCAGGCCGGTGAGCCAGGCCGTGAACGGGGCCTGGGCGGCGTGCGCGAGGGCGGCGACGACCAGGAGCACCGTAAGGATCACCAGGCTCTTATAGCTGCCGTTGGTGACCGTTCCCTTCGCGGCGGCCTGCCAGGCGGGATTCAGGAGGCGGAAGTCGAAGATGTCGAGTGCTCCGCCGGCCGGCTGCGGCCGAAGCCCGAGGTACGGGCCCATCTTGTCGATGATGTACGCCAGACCGAGCAGGAGGCTGGCGTCGGCCCCGAGGAGCACCGAGAAGGCGCGCCGGGCTGGAGCGGTCGTCTCCCGCCGATGCCAGTAGTGGAGAGCCAGGACGAGAGTCGTCGCGCTGATCGCTCCGAGGGTCAACCAGACCTGGAAGAGGCCAGGGCTCAGCACCAGGCCGAGCATCAGGGTGGCGAGCAGCGAGCTCGCCCAGAAGAAGCGGCGGTAGCCGGCGTCGTGCGAGAGCATCGCCGTCCCGAGGCCCTGGACGACGAGGAAGAGGAACGAGATCAGGACCATGAAGCTGGCGCTCAGGTTGTCGACACGGACACCGACCGCGACCTGGAAGGTGGACGGGAAGGTCGCCGTCTCGCTCGGCCCCGGGGTGAGCGAGAGGTAGTTGAGCGTCGAGATGTCGGGGTTGATGCTGGTGGTCTCGTGGAGCAGGCGATAGCCGAGCACGAACAGCGCCACGATCAGGGACATCCCCAGGAACGTCATGCACACGTGAGCCGCTCGCCGCGGGGTCTCGGCGACGAAGGAGGCGCCGCAACCCGCCAGCGGGAGCAGCAGGACGACCCAGGCAAAGCTGCCCATCAGCGCTGCTCCCCCTCGGCGTCACCGTAGGCGTCGGTGTCGAGGCTCTCATGGCGGCGGTGCAGCAGCGCCACCAGCGCGGCGCCGACCAGGGTCAGCGCCGCACACACCACCACCGCAGCGAGCGCCACCACCTCCCCCTGCCCGGGGCCGGAGCGGCCGCCGTCGATGGCGGTGAAGCCGGCGAAGGCGATCACGGGGGCGAGCAGGAGTATGGCCAGGCTGACCAGGAGGCCGAACGCATCACGCCGGGTCAGGACCCCGAAGGCCCCGATGGCGAAGACGGCACCACTCAGCAGGGCGACGTTCCCCGCGCCGATGCTCATTCGCCTCCTCCAGCCCGCCCAGCCTGGCGGCGGCGGCGCGCGGCCACCCGGTCCTCGCGACGACGGCGCATCTTCTCCTCTCTCTCCCTCCGAGCCCGGGCCCGCTCGTGTTGCTCGGCCTCGTCGGCGCTGGTGCGCCCGATGACCACCGCGACCACCACGGCCGCCGCGCCGAGGACCACCAGGAGCCCCGCGGTGACCGGAGCCTGGTGGTGGAGGACGCTGCTCAGCCCCTGCTTGATCCCCGACCGGAACCAGCCTCCGCGCGAGGCGAGCACCGCTCCGTCGAGAACGACCACGGCCAGCACGGCGAGGCCGAGCCCGTACACCCACCGGCTGAGCGGCAGCGGCTGGGCCCGGGGACCGAAGCCACCGCGACGCGCGACCTCCACCACCACCGCGAGGGTGGCGAGGAGAAGCACGACCTCCAGGAGGGTCAGAAGATACTCGCCGCTCACCAGCAGGAAGATGCCGATCGAGACCGCCACCGCCGCCGCGGCGACCGCGGACGTCACCGCGCCCCGGAGGAGGACCGCGGCCGCACAGCTCAGGACCACGAGCACCCCCGCCACATAGAAGCCGGCAGCGCTCATGAGCGACCGCAACCGAGGGGCTCGCAAGGGAGCTGAGGGGCGGGACGGCTGCTTGGCCGGGACATCGCCGCGAGATTGTACCGGTGGGGGGCAGCCCCCCCATGATTCAGACGGAATCGTCCTCGTCAAGGCTCCGCGGAGGCGGGGGTGTCCAACGCTGGTCGGGCGGTATCACCCGCTCCACGAAGAGGATCAGGCTGAGCCCGAGGAGGGCGATGATCAGCCCGATGAGGGTCACGACATCGAGATAGAGCGGGATCAGGGGAATCTTGATCGAGAGATCCCAGACGCTGGCGGGCCTGCCGGTGGCCACCACCACGGTCCGCTCGCCGACCAGGCCGACCACGACCAGCGTCGCTCCCACCCCGGGGATGTGGAAGAGCGCGTTCCGGTGGCGCACCGCGAACCAGAAGCAGTACGCGGAGACGGCGCAGGCAACCAGCACCGCGATCGACGCGAGGACGATCTGATACCAGTGAAGAGTCACCGGCCCGCCTCCTCCACGACCCCGCCGCCGACGACCTCGTNNCGCATGGGATGAGGCCGCGACCACGGTTGCCGCGTGCGGCCGTCCGTGAGCCCTCAGCTGCGCCTCGACCGCGGAGCCCACCTCCGGGGGGACCCCGCTGACCCAGCGGCAGTCCCCGGCGCGGAGCCCGCCGCGCTGGAGCGCCTCGGCGGGCCCCACCACCACCCGGTTGAGCGCCGGGTCGAGCTCCAGGACGTAGAGCGGGGTGGCGTCGGGCCGGTCGGGGCGGATGTCCAGCCGGCTTCGCTGCCCCACCGTATAGAAGGGAAGGCCGCGATGCTCGCCGAGAAGGCGCCCCTCCCCGTCGGTGATCGGGCCCGGACGGAACCGCCCGGCGAGGCGCCGGCTCAGGTCCGCGGTGAGGTCGCCGTCGACGAAGCAGAGCTCCTGGGAGTCCGGCCTGGCCGCCGAGACCAGCTCCAGCCGCGCGGCCTCGGCACGGACGTCCGACTTGCTCTCCACCCCACCGAGCGGAAAGAGCGCGGCGCCGAGCTGCGCCTGGTCGAGGCGGTGGAGGGTGTAGGCCTGGTCCTTGCCGGTCTCCCTCGCCCGGTGGAGCGTCCAGGTCTCCCCGCGTCGGCCGAGCCGGGCGTAGTGGCCGGTGGCGACGTGGGTCGCGCCGATGGCGCGGGCCCGGGAGAGGAGGACGCCGAACTTGACCCGCTGATTGCACCGGACGCAAGGGTTGGGGGTCCGGCCGGCTGCGTAATCGTCCTCGAAGCCGGCCACGACCTCGGCGGAGAACTCACGCTCGAGGTTCCAGGTCAGGTGGCGGATGTCGAGGCGGTTGGCCACCCGGCGGGCATCCTCGACCGCGTCGATGGAACAGCAGCCCCGGTCGCGAACCTGCTCGCGATCGCCGGGCCACATCGCCAGGGTGATGC
>PLAX01000147.1:0-2841 GCA_003135255.1 Candidatus Dormiibacterota bacterium
AGATCGGCGACCAGTGACCCCAACGAGTCCAACAACAGCAGCAGTGACCCGACCTCGATCGTGACCTCCTCCGATCTCTGGGTGACCAAGGTCCACCAGGGAACGTTCACCGCCGGGAACGACGGCTCGTACGTGATCGCGGTTGGGAACCTCGGACCCTCGGACGCCGCCGAGCCGATCATCGTGAGCGACACCCTCCCGGCCTCGGAGACCTTCGCCTCGGCGACCGGCACCGGGTGGTCCTGCTCCGACGATCTGCAGGTGGTGACCTGCACCGACGCCACCAATCTCCCGAGCGGTGAGGATGCTCCCGACATCGATCTCTCGGTGGCGATCGCGTCGGCCGCCACGGGCTCCGTCACCAATACGGGGACGGTCGCTTCGACGACCAGCGATCCGGTCACCGCCAACAACACCGGGAGCGACACCACCTCGCTGGCGCTCAGCTCCGATCTCTCCATCACCAAGACCCACGCCGGTGACTTCATCGCCGGCCTGGATGGCACCTACACCATCGGGGTCCACAACACCGGCCCGTCGGACTCGGGCACCGGGGTCGTTGTCAGCGACACGCTTCCGAGCGGCGAGATCTTCGTCAGCGCCGAGGGGACGGGCTGGAGCTGCACCGCCGTCGATGTGACGGTGACCTGCACGCTCGGGACCTCGATCGTGGTGGCCGGCGATGCGCCGAGCCTCGAGCTGACCGTGGCGGTCAGGTCCGGCGCGGTCGGGACCCTGACCAACGTGGTGGTCGTCCAGGGGCCCAACCCGGATCCGATGCTGGCGAACAACACGGCCAGCGATCCGACGACCAGCGACCGGGTGTCCGCCCTCTCCCTCAGCAAGACCCTGACCGGCTCCTTGCAGGACCGGGGCGACGCCACCTACGCATTCGCCGTGAGCAACGCCGGGCCCTCGGATTCGGCGGCGCCGGTGACGCTCACCGACCCGCTGCCCGCCGGGCTCACCTTCGTGTCGAGCACCGCAGGGACCGCCCGAACCTGGAGCTGCGCGGCGGCCGGCCAGACCGTGACCTGCACCGACAGCGCCCCGGTCGTCGCCGGCACGACGTCGACCTTCGACATCAAGGTGGCGGTGAGCGCCCTGGCGGGGACGGAGATCACCAACACGGCGACGGTGGAGGCGTCCGGCGACGTCGAGGCCGCGGCGGAGACCGCCTCCGCCGAGGGCACCGTGAGCGCAGCCGCGCCGGTCCCGGACTCGGGCTCATCCGCCGGTCAGGCGCCCTGGCCGCTCGGAGCCCTGCTGCTGGTCATCGGTGGGCTGGGACTGGTCGCCGGATCGCGCCGCCGTCTCTGGCACCTGCTCCGGCACGGGCGGGCCGGGTGACGGCCGCCGGCTGGTAGGGGACCTCGACCTCAGCTGTGCCAGGTGAACGCGTCGGCGTTGCCGTCGACGGCGATGCAGAAGCTCCTGGACGGGCAGGACACGGAGGCGAGCCCGTACCCGCTGCTCAGCATGGTCGGCGCCGACCACGAGCTCCCGTTGAAGGTGACCGAGCGGTTGTCGTCCTGATCGACGGCCATGCAGAAGGACGAAGAGGTGCACGACACGGCGGCGAGACCGCCTCCCGAGATGCCGTTCAGCTCATCGACCTTGTCGTTGGTCGACCAGGAGCTGCCGTCGTACGTGTAGATGCCCCCGTCGGTGCCCACCGCGACGCAGAAGGACGATGAGGTGCAGGAGACCCCGTCGGGAGGGCCGGTCCCGGTGTCCTCACCGGCGCCGAGCGTGCTGGGGGGCGACCACGTGGTGCCGTTGAGGACGAAGGCGCCGGTGCCTCCGACGCCGACGCAGAAGGATGCGCTGGGACATGAGACCGCGGTGAGGATGCCCTGGGTCTGGTCGACCTGCACCGGGCTGGACCACGCGGTCCCGTTGAACGTGGAGGCGTTGCCCGAGTTGTCCACGGCGACGCAGAAGGATGCCGAGGCGCAGGAGACGGCCTCGAACTGGCTGGCGGAGTCGATGCCCGTAAAGGGCGTCCAGGCCCCTCCGCTGTAGGTCAGGGCGTTGCCGGCGTCATCCACCGCCGCGCAGAAGCCGGTCGTGGGGCAGGAGACCGAGACGATGCTGTTGGGGGAGTCGATGGCCCGGGGAGCCGACCACGACGAGCCGTTGTAGGTGAGCGCGTTGCCCGGTTTGGCGTTGCCCCAGGCACTGCTGTCAACGGCGACGCAATCGGTGGGCGAGGGGCAGGACACCGAGAGGAGGTCGAGTCCCGGGTCGACGCTGTCCGCCGGTGACCAGGTCCGGCCGGCGGTCGACGGGGTCGGCGTCGGCAGCGCCGAGATCGGAGCCGAGGACGAGGAGGTCGGGATCAGCGTGCCCCCGGCCAGCGATGAGGACCCGGGGGAGGAGCTCGACGAGGTGCCGCAGGCCGTGGCGGTGGTCCCGGCCAGCAAGCAGGCAAAGACCCCCGCGACAGAGCGACCGCCTGCCAGCGTGCGACCCGGATGAGCTGTGCGCGCCTTCATCTCCAGACATCCCCCTGTCTGCCGGCCGCCGCCATCGGGTCGCGCGAACCGGGGCTCTCGACGAGCCACTCCAGCCTCTCAGCTACTCGTCCGATGCTAGCACGGAGCCGGACGGCGCTCCGTGGCCCCCGTGCTGGCGGTCGCCTCTCGGCTCATGCGGGGAAGGTTCCCCACGGGGCCCGGTCGAGGCTGATGTTTCGGCCACTCCGCGCGGGCCAGACGCCAGGCCGTCCGGCATGACAGCAGGCGCTGGTCGGCAACTGCATGACCTGAGAGGGGAAACTAGGCGGATGGGTCGATCCGCGGCGACCCGGTTCGTGACCGGGGTGTGCATCTCGAGCTT
>PLAX01000147.1:2877-12548 GCA_003135255.1 Candidatus Dormiibacterota bacterium
GGGTACTGGGCGATCTTCGTGCTGGTGGGGATGTCGCAGCTCGTGGGCGGGTCGTGGCAGCCGCTCACCAGCGCGATGATGGCGCGCCTGGCCGGGGCCGAAAGCCGCCACTCGCTGAACCTCGTCTACAGCCTCTCCATGAGCGGGATGATGCTGGTGGCTCCCGCCGCCGGGGCCCTACTCCTGCCCCTGGGCGGGGCCGTCCCCCTGGTCGCCGGGGACGCGGTGAGTTTCGCGGCCGCGGCCGGCCTCTTCCTCTCGCTGCCGGCCACGCCGCGGATCGCGGGTACCTCGATGACGGTGCGCGGCGCCGCCACCGGGGGATTCGCGGCGGTGGCCCGCCAGCCGATTCTGCGGGTGATCACACTCGGAGCGTTCTCGGCGACGCTCGTCATCACCGCCCTGCAGGCGGCTCTGCCGGCTCTGGCGGCTGAGCGCTTCGGGAGCTCCGCCGACGCCGGCTTCTGCTGGGCGGCGGTGGGGCTGGGTGGGGTGATCGGCTCGGTGATCGCACTCTGGCCGCGGCTCCAACGTCCGGGGGTCATCCTGCCGGGGATCGTGGTGGAGATCGCCTGCATCGGCGGGGTGGCGTTGGCGGGCGCCCCGGCAGTCGACCTGCTCCTGCTGGTGGGGAACACCGTCGCGGCGAACATCACCACCATTGAGAGCCTGGTGATCGTCCAGAGCCAGGCCGGCGAGATGGTGGGCCGGGTGGAGGGCGCGGTGTCGACCAGTCGCTACCTGGGGATGACGACCGGGGCCACTCTGGCCTTGCTGCTGGCGCTAACGCTCCGATGGCAGGTGCTGGTGGTCATCTTGGCGCTGGCTGGGCTTGCGCTCCTGGCCGGAGCGGGGGTGAGGCCGCAGGGATCCGCACCGCCGCTCCGGGCGCCATCGCCGCTGGGCGAGATCCCGGAGTGAGGCTCTGGATGCCACAAGGAGTACAGCCATTCCCAGCGAGCCGGCGCGGCGCAATTCGTCCCGTGGGGCGCCGGATGCAAACTTGCCGCGGGGGCCCCAACGGCAACCCCGTTGGGCACCCTCCAATACTGACGTCTATACCAGGGCGGTGGGCCCGGCGTATCGGCGGACTACCACTCCCGGAAATAATCGCGCACGTCTCGCCCTCCATTCCCACTTCCCGACGGACCCCGGCGGAGGCCGTTGCTCCTGGTGGGCATTGTGACGCGTCAGTGGTCAGTTCGCAACACCCCCGTGACGCGTTTCCGCGGTTCTGTGCCGGTGGTGGCTCATCTGGTGGTTGCGCGTCTCTGGCTGTGCTCAACCGGACCGCGAGCGGAGGCTGGGATGCGACAACGGTGCCGTCACACGACGTTCCCGTGATGGTGTGCGGCTCTACCGTCGCCGGCATGGGCGTGCGGACGCACACGTCTGGTCGGCCAGCGCCGAGTCCGAACGCGCCAATTGGGCTTACGCTGTCGCCATGACCGGTGTGACGGTGACGCATACGCGCTTGCGAGCGGCGGTGGCGAGGGCCAGGGTCCTTCTGTGGGACCTGCCTCCGTCGCCCCCGCAGGGGAGGGTATCCGCGCGTCCGGAGCTGATCGCATATCTGGCAGGGCTGTATGCCGCGGCCGGGGCGCTAGGGCTGCTGGTGATGCCCTGGCGGGGGGATTGGGGCGCCGCCTGCGTCGGCGGGCTTTTGGTGGCGGCGATGGCCGCATACGCCGTCCCGAGCTTCGGCGCCGTGAGCGGACGCTGGTCGGCGTCCGGCTTCTTCCACCTCGCCTTCTCGTTCGCGGTCGGCCCGCTGGCGATCGTCGCAATGGCGGCGGCCCAGGCCGTCGCCGTCGCGGCGCGGCGGCGGCGGCCTGGAGTCCCGCGTGTGGCCTTCAACGTGATCAACGCATTCCTGTCGGACACAAGCGCCTGGCTGTGCTTCCGGGCGGTGGCGGGAGGTCACCTCGACCCCGTCACCCTCGCCATGGCTGGGGCGGTGGGCGGCCTCGTACATGCGTGTGTCAACAGCGTGCTGCTCTCAGGGGTGGTGTGGCTGGCCGGCGAGCGTACGAGCCTGCGCGTGGCGACCGGAGATCTGGTGAGGTTTGTGCCCATTGCGATGCCGTTTGGGGTCACGTCCGCGGCGGGGGTGCTCCTTTATCACGCCGAGGGGACCTGGGGCATCGTGGCCCTGCTGCTGCCCCTGGGGCTGGTCCAGGCCTCGATGGTGGCCCTGGCGCGCCGGGCACACACCGAGGCGCAGGCGCAGAAGCGGGAGGCCCAAGCTCTGCGTCGCGAGGCCCAGGCCCTCCGCCGGGCCGGCGACGCCTCGGAGGTGGAGCGCAAGAGGATCGCCGCCGACCTTCACGACAGCGTCATCCAGGACGTGACCGGCCTTCTGCTTCGCTCCAGCGCCATGCTGGGCCGCCTGTCCGACGGCGACGCCGAGGTCTGGTCACGAGAGCGCGTCGAAGCCTTCCTCAACTACACCCGCGACCTGGCGGGGCAGGCCGTCCAGGAGCTGAGGACGCTGATGATCGAGCTGGCGCCGCCCCTCCTCGACGAGGAGGGCCTCGCCTCCGCCCTGCGCCAGCTCCTGACCAGGCTCGACCGGGAGCAGATCTCCTGGGTGCTCGAGTGCCCGGAGGAGCCCCTGGATCAGAGGCACCAGCGGCTCGTCTACCGGGTGGTGCAGGAAGCACTGCGCAACGTGGTCAAGCATTCCCAGTGCCATAGCGTCTGGGTGACCGTGCGTCCCCAGGGTGGTCGGTTGGTCGCCTCGATCCGCGACGACGGGCGTGGGTTCTCCGCCGCGGAGCGGGCCGACCGCCGCAAGAAGGGCCATGCCGGCCTCGGCCTGCTGGGGCAGACCGTCCGCGACGGGGGCGGCGAGCTGACCATCACGTCGGTGCGTGGCAAGGGCACCACGCTCCGGCTGGTCATCCCGATGCTGCCGTCGCCGGCCCTCGAGGGCGAGGGAGGGGATGGGGCCGGCGCCTCCCCAACCCCGGATGCGACCCCGGCTGGCCACGAGCACGTCGACGACGGGGACGCCGACGGTCAGGCTGCGGAGCCCGGTCCGTCGGTGACCGGGAGGTCCAGGGTCCGCAAGCCCCCGGAGCGCACCCCGGGGACGTCCGTCTCGGCCCCCTGACAACCCGCCGGCGCAATGGGCCGATTGCCGTGGCGCTCGGGTCATCGCAAACAGGCTCCCGAGGCCGAGGGCGGCTGGCGAACCGCTCGAGGTGAACGGCTGAGCACGGTCCGGTCGCTCTCGCGTCACACCCCGGCTGTAGAAGGTTCGCCGCCCTTACAATCGCCCTGCCGAGGTAGGGGACGGCAGCGTATGTAGAGGTTTGCGCTCATGGGCAGCAGCGGCAAGATCCGGCTCCTCATCGTCGACGACCATCCCGTCGTCCGCCAGGGGCTGGCCGACATCTTCGACCAGACCGAGGACATCCAGGTGGTCGGGCTGGCGGCTGACGGCGTCGAGGCGGTCACCATGAGCCTCAAGCACGAGCCCGACATCGTCCTCATGGACCTATCCATGCCCAACATGGACGGCATGGACGCCACCCGATTCCTCCTCAAGTCGTGCCCCGACACGCGGGTGCTGATGCTCAGCTCCTTCTCCGGCAAGGAGCGGGTCAAGGAGGCGCTTCGCTCCGGCGCGGTCGGCTACCTGCTCAAGGACACCCCGACCGAGGAGCTGATCGCCGGGGTGCGCAGCGCCGTCAAGCACGGTCGCCGCTTCCGCGACATCGACTGACCGCCCCTACCGGCCTGTCAAAGCCTCACGGCCGGCGGCCGTCTCCCCCGCAGGCCAGCGGGTACACTCCATCAGGCCATGAGCGAGTTGTCGGTCCGAGCCAAGGAGGTCGCAGCCCGTGTAGCCGAGCTACAGGGCCACCTTTGACCTGGATTCCCGACGCTCCCGCGTGGCCGCCCTGGAGGCCCAGGTCGCCGATCCCGCGCTCTGGGACGACTCCCGGCGCGCCGCGGCGCTGACCCAGGAGCTCTCCCACATCCGGGAGGAGCTGTCCGGCTGGGAGGCGCTGACCCGCCGGGCGGCCGACGCCCGCGACCTGGCCGACCTGATGGGGGAGGAGGCCGAGAGCGACGAGCCGAGCGGCGACCCCGCCATGACCGCCGAGCTGACCGCCGAGCTGGACGAGATCGAGCGCGAGCTGAGCGCCCGTGAGGTCGACCTCCTCTACAGCGACCCCTACACCGACCACCCCGCGCTGCTCTCGGTGAAGAGCGGGGCGGGGGGGACGGACAGCCAGGATTGGGCCGAGATGCTGCTCCGGATGTATCTCCGCTGGGGGGAGCGCCACCGGATGGTGGTCGAATTCATCGAAGAGGCGGAGGGCGAGGAGGCGGGCATCAAGTCGGCGACCATCCGGGTGGAGGGGCGCCGCGCCTTCGGCCTGCTCAAGTCGGAGCGGGGCGTCCACCGCCTGGTACGGCTCAGCCCCTTCGACTCGGCTCATCGCCGGCACACCAGCTTTGTCCTGGTGGAGGTGACACCGGAGGTCGACGACGACGTCAGCGTCGAGATCGACCCCAAGGATGTCCGTGAGGATGTGTACCGCTCCAGCGGCGCCGGCGGCCAGCACGTCAACAAGACGTCTTCGGCGGTCCGCCTCACCCACATCCCCACCGGGATCGTGGTGACCTGCCAGAACGAGCGCTCCCAGCACCAGAACCGCGACGTCGCCTGGCGGGTGCTGCGCTCGCGGCTGCTGGCGGTCGCCCAGGCGGCCCACGCCGAGCGCATCAGCGAGCTCAAGGGTGAGTCGCTGCCCGCCGAGTGGGGCTCGCAGATCCGCTCCTACGTCCTGCACCCGTACACCATGGTCAAGGACCACCGCACCGCCCACGAGGTGGGCAACGTCCAGGCCGTCCTCGACGGCGATATCGACTCCTTCCAGGAGGCATACCTGCGCTGGGCCGCCGGCAATCTGGACGCGGTCCAGCATCCACCGCCACCCGATTAGTCGCCGCAGCCGGCAGGGGCCGCCCCGCCCGCAACGAGCCCCTCGGAGCCGGCCCACGGCACGTTCTCCGCGGCTATACTCGATCGGTCCCGCGGCGGGCAGCCGCCTCACCCCACGTCCCACCCACACCCCGTCCGGCCCTTCCCGGCTTCCCGATCCCCCGGGGAACCTCCGCTGAACGATCGGAACGTCACATCTCCATGACCTCTCCCCCGATGCTCTCTGAGAGCGCGCCGGCCGGGCGCCGCCGCCGGACCCAGGACCCCCTGGCCACCACCGTCACGAGGTACCTCGGGCGGTGAGCCTCGCGGCGGTGATGCCACCGCAGGTCGGGCAGAAGCCGGATCCCGGGATGCGCCCGGTCATCTCCTTCCACGGCGTCAGCAAGACCTACCCCAACGGCACCGAGGCCATCCGGGACGTCGACCTCGCCATCTACCAGGGCGATTTCTGCTTCGTCGTCGGCGCGAGCGGCTCCGGCAAGACGACCCTCGTCCGCCTTCTCATCCGGGAGGAGGTGGCCTCGACCGGCCGCATCTTCGTGGACGGTCAGGAGACCACCCGGATGACCCGGCGGCGGCTGCCCCGGCTCCGCCGCAAGTTCGGCATCGTCTTCCAGGACTACAAGCTGCTGCCCAAGCTGACGGTGGCGCAGAACGTCGCCTTTGCCCTCCAGGTCACCAAGCCGGGCCAGCGGCATCTCAAGGAGAAGGTCGAGGAGACCCTCTGGATCGTCGGTCTGGAGGACAAGCTCGACACCTTCCCCGACGAGCTCTCCGGTGGCGAGCAGCAGCGCGTCGCCATCGCTCGCGCCCTGGTCCACCGGCCCCGAATCTTCCTCGCCGACGAGCCCACCGGCAACCTCGACCCCGACACCTCATGGGGGATCGTCCAACTCCTGCTCCAGATCAACCACCGTGGCACCACGGTCCTGATGGCAACCCACAACCGCGAGATCGTCGACCTCTGCCGGCGCCGGGTCATCGCGATCGACTCCGGCCGGGTCGTCCGTGACGAGACCGAGGGCGGGTATCTTCGCGAGGGTGAGGCGACCATATGAGAGGCCTGCTGGCGTCGGTGCGCTTTGCCCTGGTCGCGGCGGGGCAGAACTTCACGCGCAACCTGGCCGTCTCCCTGGCGGGCGTCTTCACGATGGGCCTGATCATGCTGCTGGTGGGCGGCACGCTCCTCCTCACCCATACCGTCGACGCCATCCTCGCCCAGCAGGAGACGCAGGCCGACGAGATTCACATCTACCTCCAGGACCAGCTCTCGATGCGCACCGTCGCCGACTATGAGCTGCGCTTCTCCCACGACTCGCGGGTCAACGGCGTCGCGTTCACCAGCAAGGACCAGGCGGTCGTCGCCGCCCAGCAGCGGGGCCTCTCGCTGCAGCCGGCCATCAACACGCTCGGCACCAACCCGCTGCCGGCGTCGATCGACCTGCACGTGCGCACCCTCGGTGCGCTGGGGCAGCTCAACACCGAGGCTGGGACCCTGCCGATCGTGGACAACAACAGCGGGCATGCCACCGACTACAGCCCCGGCGTCATCCCCCGGCTCCAGAGCGTGATCACTGTGACGGTGTGGGTCGGCAGCGTCCTCTCCGTGGTCCTCGCGGTGATCAGCCTCGTGATCATCATGAACACGATCAGGACGGCCGTGTACATCCGGCGAACCGAGATCGAGATCATGAAGCTGGTGGGGGCGGGCGACTGGTTCGTGCGCTGGCCCTTCATCCTGGAGGGTGTTTTCGGAGGTGTCCTTGCGGCGGCCATCGGGGCGACGGCGGTCGCCGTCGCCTACCGGTTCGTGCTGAGCCAGGCCAACACCCAGGCCTTTCTCGGGGTGAGCTTCGACGGCCGGTACCTGACCGCGATGGTGGTGCTGCTGCTCGCCTTCGGGGCCGTCCTCGGCGGCTTCGGGAGCTTTTTAGGGGTCCGCCGGTTCCTCCACGCGTGAGCGAGGCTACGCCGGAACCGGAGAGCACACCAGCGCCGCGCCGGCGGCTGCCTCGTCCCCGCGCCGGCTTCTGGAGCCATGCGGTGGTCGGCGTCCTCTGCCTCTACCTCGGCGGGCTGCTGGTCGCCAACCTCGGCAACCTCCCCATCGGCCCTGCCCTCGCCTCCATCTATCCGCGTTTCGGGGGCCTCGACGAGACCTCGCTGCAGGTCGCCTGGCGGGACATCGAGAACAACTACGTGCTTCGCGGCGTGCCGGGCAGCGTCGGCACCGACGCCGGCGAGGCATCCCTGGTGCAGGCGATCGACAGCACCTATGACGACCGCTTCAGCACCTACTTCACCAAGAGCGAATACCAGCAGTTCACCGCGGCCGTCAACCAGGACCGCAGCGGCAGCATCGGGATCTCCATCGAGGAGATGTGCGCGGGTGCGACCCTCTGCGCCAGCGGGCAGGATCCCACCGAGCTGGCGGCGGAGGACGTGCTCCACGGCCAGCCGGCCGAGCGGGCGGGGCTGCGCAACGGCGACGTGCTGGTCGCGGTCGGCGCGACCCAGGTGTCGAGCCTCGGCGCCAGCCTGGATGGCCAGCTGTCCAAGCTCTCCAACCTCATCGATGGCGCGGCGGGCACGGCGATCACCCTCACCGTCGACCGCGGGGGCGCGCAGCTCGCCTTCACCGTCACCCGTGAAAACCTCCAGGTTCCCACCGTTTACAGTCGGATGTTCGGCACCGTTCTCGACCTCCAGGTGACCAGCTTTGGGGAGGACACCGGCCAGGACGCGGTGGCCGCGCTCAAGAGCGGGCTCGCCGGCGGGGCGACGGCGGTGGTGCTCGACCTCCGGGGCAACGGCGGCGGCTACGTCACCTCGGCGGTGACGCTCGCCAGCCAGTTCCTCACCCGCCACGGCAGCGAGCAGGACGTCGTCGTGCGGCGCGGCCGGATGGACCTCCAGGGACAGCCCACGACCGCCCAGACGGTGATCCACGATCAGATCCAATCAGGCGGTCTCGCCCCCGCCATCCCCCTCGTGGTGCTGGTCAACGGCGGCAGCGCCTCGGCTTCCGAGATCGTCACCGCCGCGCTCCGCGACTACCACCGGGCCACCGTGGTCGGGACGACCAGCTACGGCAAGGGGTCGGTGCAGCTCGACTTCCCTCTGCCCGACGGCAGCGACCTCCACCTCACCGTCGAGAAGTGGTACGGGCCCGGCGGGGAGAGCATCGACGGCACCGGGATCACCCCCAACGACGTGGTGAGCCTGCCCAGCCCCAGCGACCTCTTCACCCTCGAGGCGGAATCCGCGGACCCCGCCCAGGACCCCCAGCTGCAGGCGGCTCTGGCGATCGCTCAGGGGTAGCAGGCGGCTCAGGCGGTCGCGGCGGGATCCGGGTGGCGACGCCACCGGAGCCAGCGCCACATCCCCGGCGGCAGCGCCAGCCCGGCGGCGCGGCGGCGCTCGGCCTCCTGGTGGCGCACCAGCAGCCAGGCTCCGAGCGCGACCACGCTGAAGAAGGCTCCGGCCAGGCTCCAGCCGTTGATGTTGCGTCCCCAGCGCTCGGCGTCATAGCCGACGCCGACCCCGACGACCAGGCCGACCACGACCAGCACGATCACCACGGGGCTCATCGGTGGCCGCTCACGTCGGCCTGAATATACTGCCGAGACGATGGCGAGCAGCTTTGACGTCCTCTTCCTCGGCGGTGGCATGGGTGGGTACGTGGGCGCCATCCGTGCGGCCCAGCTCGGCCTCACCACCGCCGTGGTGGAGGAGGACAAGCTCGGCGGTACCTGCCTCCACCGTGGCTGCATCCCCACCAAGGCACTGCTCCAGTCGGCCTTCGTCCTCGACCAGGCGCGTCAGGGCGCCCGCCTCGGGGTGAGGGTCAGCGGGGTCGAGTTGGACTACGCCCAGGTGGGGAAGAACCGGGACCAGGTCGTCTCCCAGCTCCACCGGGGGGTGGAGTTCCTGATGAAGAAGCACCGCATCGAGGTGGTCCGCGGCCGGGGACGGCTGGACGGCCCGCGCCGGGTGCGGGTGGGCGGTGGCCAGAGCGGCGATGTCGAGGTGGAGGCCGGTGCGGTCGTGATCGCCACCGGGTCCCGCCCCAAGCAGGTCCCGGGCGCGGAGCCCGACGGCCGGTCGGTGCTGACCTCTGACCACGCTCTCACCCTTGACCATGTCCCCTCCTCGGCGATCGTGCTCGGTGCCGGCGCGGTGGGTGTCGAGTTCGCCTCCTTCTGGCGCAGCTGCGGGGCCGAGGTGACCGTGGTCGAGATGCTCGACCGCCTGGTGCCGCTGGAGGACCGGGCGATCGGCGCCGAGCTGGGCAAGCACTTCGAGGCGCGCGGCATCCGCTGCCTGGTCGGGGCCAGGCTCGACCTCGGCTCGATCCGTCGCGATGAGGGCGGCGTGTCGGTCACCGTCGCCCACGGCGGCAAGGAGGAGAGGATCTCGGCCGAGGTGCTCCTGGTCGCCATCGGGCGCTCCCCGAACACCGAGGGGATCGGCCTGGAGACCACCGCGGTCGAGCTGGAGCGCGGATTCATCCGGGCCGGCGCCGATCTGCGCACCGCCCAGGAGGGGGTCTACGCCATCGGCGACGTGATCGGCGGCTTTCTCCTCGCCCACAAGGGGAGCCACGAGGGGATCATCGCCGCCGAGGTGATCGCCGGCCGCCACCCCCACCCCCTGGACCCCCTGCTCATCCCCCGGACCACCTATTGCACCCCCCAGATCGCCTCGC
>PLAX01000191.1 GCA_003135255.1 Candidatus Dormiibacterota bacterium
CGGAAGCGAGAGTGTACCAGGCTGGCCTTTGGCGGTTGCGGCGGCGGCGCCCAGGGCGATCAGGCGAGGGGGCGACGGAGCTGCAAGTCCTGACCGCGCAGCCCCGCCATCCACCGCTCCAGCTCATCCGGCTCCGTGGGAAGCCCCCGGCTCAGGACCCGGCAGCCGTCCTCGGTCACGAGGACGTCGTCCTCGATCCGGATGCCGATGCCCCGCAGCCCCACCGGGACGGTGAGGTCGTCGGGCTGCAGGTAGAGGCCGGGCTCGACGGTGAGCACGTGCCCCGGCTGGAGCCGGCCCCCGCGATATTCCTCCTCCCGCGCCTGGGCGCAGTCGTGGACGTCGAGGCCGAGCATGTGGGAGGTGCCGTGGAGGGTGTAGCGGCGGTGGGCCTGCAGGTCCTCGGCCAGTGCCTTGTCGGAGCTGACCGGGAGGATGCCGAGCTCCTCCAGACCCTCGGCCAGGACTCGCATCGCGGCCCGGTGGGGGTCGAGGAAGGCCGCTCCCGGCCGGACCTCGGCGATCGCCGCCTCCTGGGCCCGGTGCACCAGCTCGTAGAGGCGGCGCTGATCCGGCGTGAAGCGGCCCGAGACCGGCAGCGTCCGGGTGACGTCGGCCGTGTACAGCTCGTCGCCCTCGACCCCGGCGTCGAGGAGGAGGAGGTCTCCGCCGCGGACCTGCCCGTCGTTCCGGCTCCAATGCAGGATGGTTGCGTGGGCCCCGCTCGCCGCGATGGTCTCGTAGCCGACGTCGCTGCCCTCGACCCGGGCGCGGAGGTTGAAGACCCCCTCCACCACCCGCTCCCCCTGCTCCATCGCCTCGGGCAGAGCCCGGACCACGTCCTCGAAGCCGCGGACCGTCGCCTCGACGGCCCGCTCCAGCATCAGGATCTCGTGGTCGTCCTTCACCAGGCGCAGCTCGCTCAGCTCCTCCGCGAGCCGGCGCTCCTCCGACGGGTCGCCGGGCGCGCTGACCAGCGAGTCGACCTCGGGGTCGAGCCCACGCAGCAGCAGGACCGGCCCGCCCAGCCCCCGCACGTCGCCGTTCAGGCCGTCCAGCGGAGCGCACTCGACGCCGAGCAGGAACGCCGTCTCCGGGACCCCGCGCCGGGGGCCCACCCAGAGCTCCCCGCTCCGGGCATTGGTGAAGAAGGCGGGGCTGGAGCGATCGCTCCGGGGCTCGAGGTAGAGAGTGGCCTGGTGGCCTTCGGCCCCGGCGCGGAGAAGGAGCACGCCGCCCGGTTCCGTGTGCCCGGTCAGCCAGTAGTGATCGCTGCCCGGCCGGAAGCGGTACTCGGTGTCATTGGCCCGCACCTTGGGTGCCCCGGTCGGGATCACCAGGTGAATTCCGGGGAAGAGGGCCGAGAGCGCGCGCCGCCGCGATGCGTACCGTGGAGCGGCGGGGTGAGGATGGTCGGGGAAGGTGCTGGTGGTGTCCCAGTCCCGCGACATCAGCTCGACCAGGGCGGCCGGGGTGCGGGGGTCGTGGGGCCGCGAGCCCTGGTCGGCGGGAGTCGTCTCCCCCTCCGCGGTCACCCCCTCCCTCGCATCCGGATCGGGATCCGCGCCGCTGCCGGAGGCCGGTGTTGCGGGCCCCGGGTTCACCTGCTCCATCCCCTGCAGCGTACGCCTGGGCAGCCCCCGGCGTGGCCGGGAGGGGCGCCGTCCCGGCTGGTAACGGAAGGAGTGCATTTGGGCCACAAGCGGCTGATGCATCTATCCCGTCTGGTCGCGCCAGGGCAGACTCCACCAAGCTCATGAGCCCAGAGAACACCCCGCAGGCCAGCTGCCGCCTCTGCCAGCGCGAGCCGACCGCGGTCGCCACTCTCCACCAGCACCGCGGCCGTGGGTTGACCCTGAGGCATCTGGTCCTCCGCGGCCCCCTCTGCCGTGAGTGCGGCCTGGTCGCCTGGCGGCACATGACCCTCGACACCGTCATTCTCGGCTGGTGGGGACTGGTCTCCGTGGTCGCCACCCCGGTGACCCTCGTCCTCAACTCCATCGCCCTGGTCAAGCTGCTGCGGACCCCCGTCGCCCCGGCTGTCCCGGTCTTCCCCGTGACCTGGGCGCAGCCGGCCCCCGATACCCTCTGATCTCCTGCCGGGGGAGTCCGGTATCGGGGGAGTCCGCCCGGGGTTATGCTTCGGCAGCGATGAACAGCCATCAGCCGCCGTCGTCCCTCCGGCTTGCCGTCGCGGCCCTCATTTGGGTCGTGGCGATGGCGATGCTGCTGCTCGGGGGTATCGTCGGCGGGACCGGGCGCGTCGCTCTCACCGTCGCCGCCATCGCGCTTCTCCTCCTCTCGGTGGCTTACATCGGTCTCCAGGTCTGGTACCTCAACCGGATACAGAAGGGCTCCGGCCCCCGGGCCGCCGACCGCGCCCCAGGCTCGCGCCGGCCCCGCTGAACCGCGCCCCCACCGGGAGGTGCTGGGCTGTCGCATCATTGCCGGCACCGTGATCACATGGGCGCGCAGCCAGCTGCGGCGCGGCATCTTCGGCGAGAGCTGGGGGGTGGCGCTGGCCACCCTGGTGCTGCTCGTGGCCTGGTACGGGGTCAGCCTCCTCTACACACCCCTGAACCACGGGCCGAACCGGATCTTCCTGCGCACGCCCCTGGATCAGGCGATTCCGGTGGTGCCCGTCTTTGTCATCCCCTATATCTCCCTGACCCCGTACATCGCCGTGACCATGGCGCTCCTCCTGCTGGCGAGGGTCAGGCTCTTCCGTTCCGCCGCGGTGGCGATGATCATCGCCTGGCTGGTGAGCTACGCCTTCTACTTCTTCCTCCAGTCGTACGTCGCTCGACCGCATCTCGCCGGCTCGGATCCGCTGACGGCGCTCATCCGCACGGTCTACGCCGGGGACCAGCCCTACAACGACTTTCCGAGCCTGCACACGTCGCTCTCGACCATCGTGGCCATCTACTGGTGGCGGGTCGACCGGCGCATCGGCATCGCGGCCGGGGTGTGGACCCTGCTCATCGTCGCCTCCACGGTGCTGGTCCACCAGCACTACCTCGCCGACCTGGCCGGCGGGCTGACCCTCGCTGCGGTCGCCTGCGTCGTGAGCCTCCGCCTCTTCGCCCGAGACCGGGGGGCCCCCGCCGGCTGATCTCGCGGCCCTGCTCAGCCTCGGGCGCAGACGGCGAGCCGCGCCGCCTCCCTCAGGACCGCGTCACGCAGCTCGGGCGGCCCGATCACGGTGAAGGCGACGCCGAGCAGGGAGAGCCGGCGCACGATCCACTCCAGGTCGTCGGCGCCGATGCGCAGCCGGATGCCGCCCTCCATCGGCTCGACGGTGCCCACGTTCGGGTTGACGAGCCGGCGCGCCTCATCCAACGGGATCTCCAGGCGGACCTCCGCCCTCCACCGGTAGGGGACGCTCGCCATGCTGCGGTGGATCTCATCCATCAGGTCGAATCCCTTCGGGGTTTCGAAGCGCTCCCGGGTCGGCTCGATATCGAGGATCCGGTCGAGCCGGAAGGTGCGCATCGCCTCCCGGAGATGGTCCCAGCCGGCGACGTACCAGCGGCCGTTGTGGAACGCGATCCCGTACGGGTCCAGCAGCCGCTCGCTCTCCTCGCCCCGGGAGGAGCGGTAGCGAAAGCGGAGCCGGATCCCGTTGCTGGCGGCGGTGCTCAGGGTCAGCACCGTCTCTCCGTCGGCGTGCTCGCGCTCGTCGTCGGGATCGCCCAGGCCGAGCTGCAGCGTCTCCTGGGCCGCCCGCAGGCGGTCGCGCAGGGTCTCGGGCAGCACGCGGTCGAGCTTGGCCAGGGCGCCCTCGACCGCGAGCCCCGAGGTGACCAACCCCAGGCGCTCGGCGGCGAGCAGGCCCAGCACCAGGACCAGCGCCTCCTCGTTGGTGAACATCAGGGGTGGCAGCTTGAAGCCCGGCCGCATCCGGTAGCCGCCCGCCCGGCCCCGCTCGGCCTCGATCGGGATGCCCATCTCCTGGAGGCCGCGGATGTAGCGGCGGACGGTGCGCGGGGTGACCTCGAGCCGCTGAGCGATCTCCTCGCCGCCCATCTCCCGGTGCACCTGGAGCAGCTCCAGCAGGGTCAGGAGGCGTTCCTTCGAGAGATCCACGACGTCTCCGATTATATAGGACCGATCCTGTCCACATTAGCCTGTAGGCTCATCGGATGACGTGGTGGTCAGCGGGGGACTCGAACCCTCGACCTCGCGGATGTGAACCGCGCGCTCTAACCAACTGAGCTAGCTGACCCCGGGAACCCCCGAAGTCTATCTACTCCTCCGCCCGGGCGAGGTAGGTGGCCTCGTCGACCAGCTCGAGGTCCCCCTCGGTCACGTCGCGAAGCCGGAGCAGCCACCCGTCCTCGTAGGGGGAGGTGTTGACCCGCTCGGGGGCGTCGGTGAGCGTTTCGTTGAACTCGCTCACGGTTCCCGAAACCGGTGCGTAGAGGTCGCTCGCCGCCTTGACCGACTCGATGGCCCCGAAGCGCTCGCCCGCCGTTAGTCTCCCTCCGACGGCGGGCAGGTCCAGGAAGATGACGTCGCCGAGCTGGGCCTGGGCGTGGTCCGAGATCCCGACGGTGGCCGTGTCGCCGTCACGGCGCACCCACTCGTGGGTGGGGGTGAAGCGGTAACCGGAGAGGTCGGGCATGGCTGGCTCCTTCAATCGCTGCGCCGGGGCGGGTGCTGGGCGAGGTGGGCACCGCGACGGACAAAGGGGAGGGGGACGCGCCGCGCGGGCACGGTCTCGCCGCGGAGGTCGACGGTGAGCGGTGCCTCGCCAAGGTCGGGTGCGACGTAGGCGGTCGCGATGCCGTGGCCCAGGCTGAAGCTGAAGCCTCCGCTGGTCACCTCTCCCACCGCCTCTCCCCCGGACCTCACGGTCATCCCGTGGCGGGGGATCTGGCGCGGCCCGAGGGCCAGGCCCACGAAGCGTCGGGGCGGGTTCCCGGGATCGAGCTGGCGCAGCCGCGGTGCCCCGATGAACTCCCCCTTGCCGAGCCGCACGGTCCAGCCCAGGGCGCAGCTGTAGGGGTCGACGCTCTCGTCCATGTCCTGCCCGTAGAGCCGGAGGCCGGCCTCCAGCCGCAGCGTATCCCGCGCACCCAACCCTGCTGGGAGCAGGCCACGCTCGGCCCCCGCCTCGAGCAGGGCGTCCCAGAGACCCGCGGCGGGGTCGGCCTCGCAGTAGAGCTCCAGACCGTCCTCCCCCGTGTAACCGGTTCTGGAGATCCGGCATTCCACTCCCGCCACCGTCCCCAGCGTGGAGGCGAAGGGCCGCAGCGCCGAGAGGTCGGAGCCGGCGAGCGTCTGGACGATGCCGACCGCCTCCGGGCCCTGGATGGCGAGCAGCGCGGTCTCGTCGCTCTCGTCGATGACCTCCGTGGCCGCGAGCAGGTGGCCCCTTATCCACTCGAGGTCGGCCCGGCGACGGGCCGCGTTGACCACGAGCAGGAAGCCGTCCTTCACCCGGTAGACGATCCAGTCGTCGACGATCCCACCGCCGTCGTTGCAGATCACCGTGTAGAGGGCGTGGCCGGAGGGCAGCGTCGAGACGTCGTTGGCGACGAGCCGCTGCAGGGTGGCCTCGGCGCCCTCCCCGCGGAGCCGGACCTCACCCATGTGGGAGAGGTCGAAGAGGCCGGCCCGGGTCCTCACCGCCACGTGCTCATCCCGGATCGAGCTGTAGCGAAGCGGCATCTCGTACCCGGCAAACTCGACCATCGCCGCCTGGGCGGAGACGTGGCGGGCATGGAGAGGGGTCCTCGCAGCCATTGACCGCAACCGATGGTACGCGCTCTCCCATCTCGGTGCGGATCACCGCGTCTCCGGATCAGATATCCCCGAGACGTGCGGACCGCGCTATCCTCCCGAACCGGGGCCACCGGATCCCGGCCTGTTCGCTGACACCCTCGGCGACACCGGGAGAGCCGACCGCTGCCCCCAGAGGAGCGCTGAGCGGTGCGACGCGACGCTCGGAGAGCGGAGAGGCGGGGCCTCGCGAGAGACGGCAGGATCACCCTGCGCCGGGCTCTCGGGATCGCGACCGCCGTCGTGGCCGGCTGGCTGCTCCTCGCCGGGCCGCTCAGCCCCGCCTCCTCCGGGGCACGTGCCGACAACCCACCGCCGGCCGCGACGCCCTCCGCCACCCCCACGGCGATCTCGACCCCGACCCCGATCCCGACCCTGTGCTTCTTCTGCAATTCGCCGCCGCCGCGCGCGACCCCCACGCCGACCGCGACCCCCACGCCGACCCCGGCGCCGTCCCCGACCCCGACCGCCGCGCCCACCGCCGTGCCGACCAGCTACTCCGACTCCATCGATCCCCAGCAGACCCAGGCGAGCATCCCGCTCACCAACGCCAACCTGGGCGAGGTCCCGCGCCACACCGGGGGCGGCTCGTCCTTCGCTGAATGGATGATCTTCGCGATCGTGGTGTGTGCTGTCGTCGCGGGGGCCAGTTTCTTCCTCTTCTTCAAGATCCGTTGAGCGCGCCACCCCGGGGGCGTCGAGCCGGGGAGCGAGGCCTCTTCCGCGGCTGCTGCGCCGGTCTCCTCCTCCTCGTCGTGGCCGCCCTCGCCCTGGTCCTGCTGATTCGGTTGACCAGCGCCCCGGATCTCGGAGCGCCGCCGGCCGGCCCCGACGACGGCGGGAGCCCCGGGGCCATCGCCGCCGCCCTCGGTGGCGAGGTCGACACGGAGCTGGCCCGCCCGGGCGCCCCGGGGGCGGCGGTCCTGGTGAGCGAGCAGGATCTCTCCACGCTTGCGGCGGTGGACAACCCCGATCCCGAGATGTTCACCGCCCTGAAGGTCCGCGCCCGGGGAGCCGAGCTGTGGGTCAGCGCCGGCAGTCACCTGGGGCCCCTGGCAGTGGTGGTGACTGCCCGGCTCACCCTCAGCCTGCGGTCAGGAGGGGAGATCACTCCCGACGTGGAAGAGCTCGAGGTCGGCGACCAGGCGATCCCCGGTTTCATGCGCTCAGCGATCGACCCGCGCGGCGATGCGGTCCTCTCGCTCACCTCACTCTTGAGCGGGGGCCAGCTGAGCCAGTACGGCCTCGAATGCCTCATGGTCGTGCCGGGTCGAGGGCTGGAGCTCGGCTTCCACATTCCGTTCGTCAACGCCGACCCCGGTTACTGCGCCGCCAACCCCCTCCCGGAGGCCATCAACGGGGGTTAGCAGGGTGCCTCAGCACCCTGATGGGGCGAAGGCCTTGCCACCGGGTCATTCGAAGTCGTCGGGGTCCGGATACGCGGCGCGGTCGATGCGGCGGCCGAGCAGTCCCGCCTGGAGGTCAAAGAGCTGGTCCATCAGGTGGACGATGGTCACGCCCGCGTGCAGCTCCGGCGCGCAGAAGGGGAGGGTGCACTGAAGGCGGCGCAGCCTCTCCTCCATGCAGAGGGGGACGCGCTTGCGCCCGACCAGGAGCAGTTCCTCGCACTCGGCGATGATCCGGTCGACTTCCTCGATCGGACGTTCCATGCGCCGTCTCTCCGAATCACGGCGGATCCGGTATCGGAGCTGCTCGGTGATCTCATCGTTGGTGACGCGGAGCGGGGAGATCATATTTGTCTGTACGCCTGTCGACCGGGTCTGGTTGAAGCTCGTGATGAAGGTGGGGGAATCCCCTTCGCAAGAGTTACCAGTCGCTTCCTGTCAGGTCGATGACAGCCTGCCGGGAACGGTCCCAGCGCGACCTGGCCGTTTCCTCCTCGCGTCCCGGCAACGCCCGTCCGGGCGGCTCGGATCCGGGGTCAGCAGGGTGCTGCTAAGGGCCGGGCAGCGGGATGGTGCGGGCGATGGCGGCGATCTTCGACGCCCACAGCGGGTCGGAGGCGTAGTCGACGTTCATCCCCCGGAGCGTCGGTCCGTGGTAGTACCCGCCGCCCGGGGTCAGGTACTTCTCCTTCACCTGCTGGGCCACGTAGAGGATGCAGGCGGCGAAGCTCGGGAAGCTCGATGCGTCACCGGCTGGGTCTCTGTCGTCGGCCCCGTAGCCGAAGAGATTGTCGTCGTTCTGGGCGATGGAGCTGGTCCCCCAACTGGACTCCTCGATCGAGTGGGCGACCAGGTACAGCGCGCTGACGCCGTACGTCTTCTCCGCCTGCATGTACGTCGCGCCGAGCCCGGCGAGGGCGGTCCCGGTCAGGAAGCCGTCGATGGTCTGGGCGTTCTCGCCCGAGGGCAGGGTGAGGTCGGTGTCCTCGGTGAGGAGGGGGCCGGCGATGGGTTGGAAGATGGTGCCGTCGGCTTGGGCCAGGGCCAGGGCCTCGGCCGCGTCGGCGTACTCGCTGTCGTACTCCGAGATGAGGTCGTACTGGTTCTGCGCGGTGGTGGTCTGATCGTCCGCCTCCGCCGCGGTGGCCTCGTTCTCGGCCAGCAGCTCGGCGTCGTTGGCCTCGGCGTTGGCGATGATCACCTCCTGGGTGGCCTCCTGCTGCTCGGCCGCCTGGGCTTGGCTGCGCGCCTCGGTGGCGGCGGTCAGCACGCGCTGCTCCTGCTCCTCCTCGGCATTGATCTGGTTCACCAGCACGTTGCCCGCGCTGGCGACGTGACTGATCTCGTTGACCTGCGCCACCATGGCGCTGATGCTCTGGGCGTCGACGACGTCCTCGATCGTCGTCTCGCTTCCGCCGCTCTCGTAGCTGGCGCGCAGGAACGCGGCCAGCTGCTGCTTGTCGCTCTGGATCTCGCCGTCGAGCAGGGAGACCTCGGCCTGGTCGGAGGTCACCTCGGCGTCCAGGGAGGTGATCTTCCCCTGGAGAGCGGTCAGCTGAGCCTGGGCCTCCGCCAGCTGCGCCCGAGCATTGTCGAGCTGGGCGGCGGCCTCGACCACCTGGTTCCTCGCCTGCTGCGCCTGGAGCTGGGCCTGCGCGAGGGCCTGCTGAGCGGCGGCCAGATCCCCCCCGCCATCGCCCCCCGGTGAGCTGTCGGCGAGGACGGGCGTGATCGCCAGGCAGAGCACCAGGGCCAGCGCGGCCACCATGGCGGCGCCGAGCCGGGTCGGGCGGTTGACACGCCCGGATCGCTGTCGGCTCATCGCTCCCCGAGTATGCCCAGCCCCGCGAAACGGCCAGGGACGAGGTCACGGCTCCGTCATCGAGAGGTCGCGGACGTGTGCGACCGTGCTGACGCTCGGTTACTTCGGGACGCCCGCGACCGCCGGTTGAGATGCGGGACGCGATCTCCGGAACGCCGCCGGGCTAGGCCGCCGTGGCGGCGGTCAGGACGCCTTGCGCTTGAGGAGCTGAGCGCGGACGTCGTCGCTGCCGGCGGGGACCAATTCCTCCGCCTGACGGGGCCCGCAGTCGGTGCACTCGAGCCGGCCGCCGATCAGGTTACCGTCACCGTCGTAATAGATGATGGTGAGACGCGGAGAGC
>PLAX01000113.1 GCA_003135255.1 Candidatus Dormiibacterota bacterium
CTAAAGCACCCACAACTGCTTGTCGTCAGCTGCTTTCGAAGCAGGTGCCTCCTGACCCAGGCATGGTGAAGGGGGAAGGGATTCGCCAGAGTGCTGCCGTAGCTTCACCGCTCCAATCCTCCTTACAATTGCGGACAACCCGAGCGGTTTGTCCGGCCCCCCGAAAACTGGTCCACCGCGGATGTTGTGGTCGCGAGTTAGGTGAGGGCCATGGGTTGACTGGGTGCGACGACCGCCCCAGCGCCTTATTGCTTCCGGACCTGTTCCTGACCTTCGAAGCAAGTGCTGGCTGGGAGCACGGACAGCGAAGCAAGCGGTCCTAGCGAATTCAAGAATGCCTATGCGAGCGACGAAAGTCTAAGGAATTTACTTTGGGAACAAGAGGTCCCCAGTTCGAGTCTGGGCGCCGCGACCAGTTGGTCAGCTAACGGTCATTTCTGAATTCGCCTCGTGCACTTGCTTTGGTTCTGGCCGGCCCCGGCCGGGCACCGGGGTGCAGAGGCAAGTGCTGCTCCGGGCCACGATGGCAGAAGCAAGTGCTCTGTCAAAACGCACCGGCAGGCCGGAGGGGTCCCATGGGTACCCTGGAGCAGCCGTCAGGCGCGCGGGTAGCGGTCAGAGAAGCTCCAGGAACGCCGCGGGAGACAGCACCGGCGGCGAGGCAGTCGGGAGGCCGGTGAGGTCCTTGTCACCGGACATCAGCTACGGTTCCCAACTTACGACCTGATTGACGCGTTAGGAGCTTGCCCCGGTGTCGCTCGAGGTGGCCACGGCCGACTCGGCGTCATCGGTACAAGACACTGGGGGTTTGCCGGACACTCGTGGCAATAAGATGATGTGGAAGATGTGCACCTCGCATCCGCTGAGGGGTTCCCGAGGCTGAATCGTTCTGAGCCGGGGCTGGATGCTACCCAGAATCGGGTCCAGGCTATCTATGAGGCGGAGCTGGACCACCTCCTCGCCCTCTGCACCCTACTCGTCGGAGGTCGAACAGCCGGGGAGGACCTCGCCCAGTCGGTCTTCGCAGAGGCGCTGCAGCGTGAGCGGAGGGGGCCTGGATATCTTCGCGACCCTGTCTGGCCGTGGCTGAGGACTGTCGCTGTCCGCTTGGCCTCGCGACAGCGGGCACGGTTGCGCAGTGAGTTGGCACGTCTCCATCTCGTTGGCAAGGACGTCCCGGACGACGCCTGGGACCGCCAGTCCATCGACGTCGTGCGGGCCCTGCGTCGCCTTCCTCCGAGGATGCGCACATGCACCGTTCTTGCCTACTTCGAGGACCAGAGCACCGAGGTTGTCGCCGCCACGCTGGGTTGCTCAACGAAGACGGTGGAGAACCAGTTGCGTGAGAGCCGCCAGCGGCTCCGGGGCTTGCTCGGAGCTACCTACAGGGATGCGGGTGATGAGTAAGCCGAGGTCGGAAATCGATGAATCCACGCTGCGTACCCTCCTGCGGCACACGGCGAGAGACATCGCCTGTTCGAGGAAGCCTATGTTGAGACTAGCCAGAGGTGGTTTCAATGGGCTGCTGATGAGCGCATCGGTCGTCGTGGGGTTCGCGGGGCTATTCTGGCTCCTGGGCGCCATCTTCTCTATGGCAGACGGCGAGGTGGACGGGTTTCCCCTGGGATTGTGGGGGGGGTTGTGTGGCCTCGCCCTCTTCGCGGTTGGCCTCGGATTGATGAGACTAGCGTGGGGTCCAGACCGAGCTAGAGACCAGGCCAGCAAGGGAAGAGTGCGGGTGGGTCGGCGAACTCTTTCGACACTCGTGCTGGTCGTGTCCATAGTGGTGGTTTACGGGGGCGCCTCAAGCTTGCTATTCGTTCTCATTGCTTTCGTCGCCCACCACTCATATCCCAATGTCCTCTGGCAGGTGGCCTGGGGAATCCCGGAACTTGCCATCGGACTGGTGGGCATGCAGGCCGCGAGGTACCTGCGGCGACCCTGACCTCGTGCTCGGCGCCCCGCCAGGGGAGACCGAAGGAAGGGGAAAGGGACAACCCAGCACACAGGACTCCACTCTGGATGGGGATGCACGTTGGCACCGGCTCAGATGGAAGGGACCAACAAGCCTTTCATGACGACGGGGCCACCCTTAATCTGATGGCGGCGAGGCATCAGCGGCCTCCAGGACGAGATCGACCGCGCTGGCGAGGTCAGCGCGCAAGCGGCGGCGGGAGATCCCCTGGCGGCTGGCGAGGTGGGTGAGAAGGTCGGCTCGAACCGCCGCGAGCAGCAGGTGCGCAAGCAGCTCGCTGTCGCCGCCGCCCCCGGTGGCGCGCACCAGGTCGCACAGCAGCTGGTGCACCAATTGGTACTGCGGCTGCCCGTAAAGGCTCGTGCCCCCGGAACGTTCTTCGACCGCGAGGGTCAGATGGCGGTTGTCGAGCTTGACAACGAGGATGGCGTCGAGAATGGCCGCGATGCGCTGGCGCGGGTTGGTCTCCGGGCCGAGGGGCGGCGGCCCGCTTTCGATCGCGTCACGGAGAGGCTCGTACCTACGCTGCCATAGGGCCTGGAGGAGCCCGGCTCGGTTGCCGAAGGCGCGGAACAAGGTGCCCTTGCCCACGCCGGCTGCTGCTGCCACGTCGTCCATGGACAACCGTGCTGGCTCCGGCACCGTTGCGAACAGCTCGTCGGCGGCGACGAGCACGGCGGCACGGTTGCGGGCGGCGTCGGATCGCTCGGCGCGCGTCACGTCGTGGGGCCTCCTCTGCCTAGCGGACTGCCGGTCCGAATAGTATAGTTTGTCAACCGGGCTGTCGGTCCGGATCGCAAACAACAAAGAGGACAGTATGTCGGAGACTGCAGACCTGCTCCGAGCGGGCTTGGAGCGCCTCGCCGGCGGTGACCTCGGCGGTTACCTCGACCTGTGCAGCGAAGATGTCGAGGTCGAGTTCCCCTTCGCCCCGCCCGGCCGGCCGCAGCGGGTGCACGGACGCGAGGACCTTCGCCGCTACCTGGAGCCGCTGCTCGCACGCGTCGCCTACGATGAGATCAGCGACCTGATTGTGTACGAGACCGACGTGGCCGGGACCATCGTGGCGGAGATGACGATCGGCCTTCGAATGCTTGATAGCGGTCGGGCCTACGCGAGACGCTACGTTGCCGTCGTCCGTTCGGCCGGTGGGCGCGTCGTGTCGTACCGTGAGTATTGGAACCCGGGCGCGTTGAGCGACCGGGTTGGTCCGGCCGAGGCGTCATGAGCGGCGTTCGAGCGCTCGTCACGGGCGCCACCGGGACGACTGGGTCGCGCGTAGCCGCGGGGGCGCGCTCGGCCGGGGCCGAGGTGCGCACCGCGAGCCGGCACGGCAGCGACGTCCACTTCGATTGGTACGATCGCGGCACCTGGCCGGCGGCGCTCGACGGGTGCGATCGTGCCTACCTTCTCCCGCCCGCTGGCCTCGACCTCGCGCCTTCGATGGTGCCGTTCATCGAGCTGGCCCGCCGCAACGGCGTCGAACGGCTGGTGCTGCTCGGCAACTCGGTCTTCCCGATGGGCGGCCCGGGTGTCGGCGCCGTGCACCAGGCCCTCGCCGAGGGCGGGCCCGACGACTTCGTCGTGTTGCGGCCCTCATGGTTCATGCAGAACGTGACCGGTAAACACTACCTGGCTCGGATGGTCCGCGACGAGGACCGCATCGTGACCGCCACCGGCGAGGGACGAGTCGGCTTCGTCGACGCTGACGACATAGCCGCCGTCGCCGTGCACGCGCTGCTCGACGAGAAGAGGCCGGCGGCCGAGCTGGTCCTGACCGGGCCCGAGGCGCTGAGCTACAGACGCGTAGCCCAGGTCGTCGGCGCGGCTCGTGGTCGTCCCGTGGCCTTCGAGTCGGTGACGCAGGCTGAGCTGGTCGAGCGGCTCGCCCGCACGTACCCGCTGCCGTTCGCGCAGGCACTGGCCGCGCTCGACGTGGTCATCGCCGCGGGCGCTGAGGACAGGGTGACGCCCGACGTCGAGCGCGTCACGGGGCGCCCGCCACGCAGTTTCGAGCAGTTCGCCGCCGCTGCGTTCGGGTCCGCCGGCTGACGCCGTGACCGCAGGCGTTGAACCGACGGCCTTGGCCTCGGCCGAACAGCCAAGACGACGAACATGACGATGGAGAAGGAGACTTCTGGTGCCGACCGAAGCTGAGCTGTGGGAGCTGGTTCCGGACATCGACAGGGTGCCCTAGTCCTTGCCCGTGAGCTGCGGGGCAAGGACATCACCGTCAATGCCGTGGGACCTGGCCCGACCGCGACCCCGCTGTTCCTCGACGGCAAGGACGAGGCCGCGATCGCCAACCTCTCCAAGGCCGCTCCGCTTGAGCGGCTTGGTCAGCCCGAAGACATCGCCGAGATGGTTGCCTTCCTCGCCGGCCCAGCCCGTTGGGTCAACGGTCAGGTGATCTTCGCCAACGGCGGCCTCGCCTGAGCTCAGTCCGACCGCGTCGCCACCCCACCGCAACAGAGACTGCTCCGCCGGCTTGTGCGAGCAGAGATTCGCTTCAGCTGTGGCCTGCTGGATCGTCCGGGGATCTCCGTCGCTCGGCTTGTCGGGGTTCCCTGAGTAGCGGCGCAATTTCCGTTGTTAGTGACGGGATGCCGCGGCGCCCATCGAAGCGGTGCAACGATAAATGTCGTCTACACGGTGGTTCGGCGAGAACGGTTCCCCAGCAAGCCGCTCACCGGGTACAATGACAACAGTGGGCGACCAGATCGAGCCGGTCCCGCGAGAAGTCGGTCTTCGGGCGATGCTGAGGATTGCCTCCGGGGATCCGTGGCCACGTGCACTGCGTGCCGCAGTCGCTATGACTGCGCCGCTAGCCTTGGGCGTTGCGACGGGGCACACCGCCGCCGGCATGGCCGCCGGGCTCGGCGGGTTCACCGCTCTCTATGCCCGGGATCGCCCGTATCTCGATCGTGCCCGAGCACTCGCATTCATCGCGGTCGCGTTCGCCGTGGCGATCAGCGTCGGCGTCTGGACGGCATCGATGGCATGGGTCTCGGTGCTCGTCGTCGCAGTCGTCGCATCGTTGGTGGCCATGTCCTGTCTCGCCATGTCCGTCGGGCCGCCCGGGGCCTACATGTTCGCCTTCGCCTTCGCCGCCGGGGTCGGAACGAGGACGGCCGAGGATCCGGTGTCGCTCGGTCTGCTTGTGCTCGCCGGCGGCGGGGTGGCGTGGTTAGTCGCGCTCGAGGGAGCGCTGCGTCGTCCCCACGGACCAGAACAGGACGCGGTGAGAGTCGCCGAAGGCGCGGTAGGGGCGTTCCTAGCGGCCGGTCCGAGCGGGGCGACCGCCTCGCTGCAGCATCGGGCGGCGGAGGCGCTGCGAGGGGCGCGGGTCGCCTTGTTCGACCAGCAACTCACTCGGGGCCGCCCCGGCGGCGAGGTGGCACGCCTCCGCGGCGTGACTCGCGAGCTGCAACTGTCCTTCGCGCAAGCGGTCGTCAACGCTCAGGAAGGTCGCCGGACGTCACCGCCGGACGGCGCCTGGACTCCGCACAGTATCTCTCAGCAGGCCAGCGCAGGGCCCAACCCGGCGGCGAGCAGCCGCGGGGCGCTGTCGAAGCGTCTCTCAGCAACGCCGCGTGAGAGGCTCAGTCGCCAAATCCTGCTGGTCGGATTGCGAGTGCTCGTCGCCGCCTTGCTCGCAGGAGGGGTAGGCAGGCTGCTGGGGCTGGCCCACAGCTACTGGGCCGTCGCTGCGGCAATGCTGGTCGTCTACCGGGGGCTCGACCGACGACAGGCGATCGAGAAGGGCGTGGAACGGATGGTGGGCACGCTCATCGGTCTGGCGGTCGCCGCGGCTGTCCTTGCCCTACACCTAACCGGATGGGTCTTCGTCGGTGTGTTCTTCGTCGATGTGTTCCTCGTGGACTACTTGATTTCGCGCAACTACGTGCTGGCTGTCATCTTCATCGCGACCGCCGCCCTGCTGCTCGCCACAGCCTCACGATCCGTGCACGTCGACTCGACCGTGGTGGCCCGCGGGATGGACACTATCGTCGGCTGCTCGATCGGGATCGCAACGGCGATCCTCGTCGCGCCGCTGTCGCTCGTCGTGTCAGTCCGCACCCAGATCGCAGCGACTCTCGACGCCACCGCAACGCTCATTGAGACGCTGGGGCCGGACTTCATGGCCGAACGTCGCCGCGCCCGCAGGTCGCTGCGCCGGCAGCTCCGCAGCCTCTCCGACCAATTCGACCGAGAGCTCAACGACCGCCCTAAGCGTCGATCGGCCGTCATGCGTCAGTGGCCGGCGGTCCTGGCCACCGAACGCATCGCCCAGCGGGTGCTCGCGGAGAGCTGGGCGCCGGAGCCTCGGCTCGAGCATGGGATCGATGACGGTCCCGACCCGCGTGACCTTGCGCCGGCGCTGCGGGGCCTCGCGATAAGCGCCGAGGCGGGCACGCCTGCCCCGCCGTTGTCGGCCCTACCTGCCCAGATTGCGCTCGAGGTTAGCGATCTACACGCTGCGCTCGCGGAGCTTGCTGACCGCCCCGGGACCTGAACCCCATCGTCCTGAACGAACAGCTCCACCATGCCGGGCGGCGGCCCATCGAGACCCGCGTCAACAAGCTGTGCGTGGCCTCCGTCGACGACAACGCAGCCATCGAGAGCTTCCACAGTATGGAATCCACCAAGGAGAGCAATGACCGATATCTGTTTGCCGATGCCAACCGCCGAAGAGGCGCGAGCCGCTTTCGGAAGTGATTTTGACCCTGACAGAACGCTCAATGGGGCAATTGCGCTGGCGGCCGCGGGCGATCTCGCTGTCCCAGCTGTTGCACTAATGAGGGCGGTCTTCGCCTGCCCCGCTGCCGACGCCAGGATGCGGGAAGCAATGATTGTGCGAACCGCCGTGCGCTTGGACTGCACTTATGCCGTGCATGCTTCCACTCGTGTAGCGCTGAATAGTGGACTTTCTACAACCGAGGTGGAGGCGCTCACCGCTGACGGCCCAGTCGCCGGAATAGATCCGGACATCGTTTTGATTGCGCGGATGGCGGACGACATCGCGGATCGCGCAACCCTCGGAGAGGATTTGCTGGAAGCAGCCATCGAGCGCTGGGGCGTGGATAACACGCGGAAACTGATTCTGATGCTGAGTTGGTTCAATCTCGTCAACCGTTATGAAAGCGCATGCCGCGTCCCGAGTGACTCCGACGAGAAGCTGGCACGATCGTCCGGACCGATCTAGCCATCAGCGGTGTGTCCCGGTGCAACTGCTAGAGTGCGGCGGCCCGCCGGTAGGACAGACGGGCTCGGCCGGTGTCCTCGGCGTGACCGCCATCGAGCTGATGCCGGTCGGCGAGTTCGCCGGCCGGTGGGGGTGGGGCTACGACGGGGTGGACCTCTACGCGGTTCGGGCCGCCTACGGCGGTCCCGACGGGCTGCGCCGGTTCGTCGACGCCTGCCACGAACGCCAACTGGCAGTGATCTTGGACGTCGTCTACAACCACCTCGGGCCGTCCGGCAACCACTTGGCCAAGTTCGGGCCCTACTTCACCGACGCCTACCGCACCCCCTGGGGGGCGGCGATGAACTTCGACGGCAGGGGCAGTGACGGCGTCCGTGACTTCGTGATCGACAACGCCCGGCGCTGGTTGCGCGACTTCCACCTCGACGGACTGCGGCTCGACGCCGTCCACGCCATCCACGACGAGTCCGCTCGTCACATCGTGGAGGAGCTGGCCGAGATGTCCGGTTGCCTGGAGGTTGAGCTACGGCGCCGGCTCTGGCTGATCCTCGAGACCGACCGCAACGACCCCCGGGGCGTCTGGCTCCCCACCCGGGGCGGTTGGGGCGCGACCGCCCAATGGGCGGACGACTTCCATCACGTGCTCCACGTGGCCTTGACCGGTGAGCGCTCCGGCTACTACGGCGACTTCCATGGCTGGCCAGACGTGGTCAGGGCCCTCGGCTCGCCGTACCTCTACACCGGACAGCACTCGACCTATCGTGACCGCCGGCACGGGCGTGAGCCGGCCGGCACCACCGGCGAGCACTTCGTGGTCTGCCTGCAGAACCACGATCAGGTGGGCAACCGTGCGCGCGGGGAGCGGCTCAGCCAGCTGACCACTCCGCCGCGGCTGCGGGTGGCGGCCCTGCTCCAGCTCACCTCCCCCTACGTCCCCCTCCTCTTCGCCGGGGAGGAATGGGCGGCGAGCACGCCCTTCCTCTACTTCTCGGGCCACGAGCCCGGGCTCGGGCGGCGGGTTACGGAAGGCCGCCGCGCCGAGTTCGCGGGCTTCGGCTGGGACCCGGCCGACGTCCCCGATCCGCAGGCGGAGGCCACGTTCACCGCATCGCGACTGCGGTGGGAGGAGCGCTCCGACCCACCCCACGCGGCGATGATCGACTGGTACCGCGCGCTGATCCGGCTCCGGCGCGACCATCCCGAGCTCGGCTGCGGGGATTTCCGCGACAGCCGGGTGCTGACCGAGGCCGGATCAGGGTGGCTGATGGTCGAGCGCGGCGGCCATCTCATCGCCGCCAACCTCGGTCAGCAGCGGGCCGCGATCCCGGCGCCGGATCGGGCGACAGCGCAGCCGCTGGCGACGACCGGGGAGGCCACTCTGGAGGGCGACACCCTGCTGCTCGGCCCCGACTCCGCCGGCGTCTGGTGAACGGGAGGGCCCGGCCTACTGACCGCCCTCGCGTGCACAGGGTCGGTGCTCGACGCGTCAACCGCCGAGAGCAGCGTCGCACCGGCCCCCGTCCTCGGGAGCCCCACCGAGCGCGATCCGACGGGTATTGCGGATCAGCGAACCCGTGAGCACGCGTCGTCCACCGCGGTGGGGCAGCCGGAGCAGCAGGTAGCCTGGTTCCGTGGCCGAGGGCGGCGATCACCAGGACTCCGCCACCGCGCCAGGGGGTCAGCCGATGCCACCAGAACTGCGCTCAGAAACTGGCGGGGACCTCGGGTGCCACTGAGCGAACCGGCGTCGCCCGAGCCGCCAAGCAGCTGGGCCCAGAGCTCGGCGAAGGGAACTGCAGTCCGGCTGCCTATCCTCCGGCGCTCGGCGTCGCAGACGGGGACGGAATGCTGGTCGGGTTCGGCGTCGCAGACGGGGACGGAATGCTGGTTGGGCTCGGCGATGCAGACGCCGACGGGCTGGCGCTCGCGCCGGCTGACGGGGAGGCCGTTGCCGAGGCCGACGGCGAAGGTGACGGCGACGCCGTCGGGCTGCTGGCGCCGACCAAGACCCCGATGTTGGGCGGTCCCGGGGTGGTATTGGTCGGAGCCGGCGTGGCCGGGGCGGTGCCTGCGAAGGCGACCAGGGCGGCGATCAGGGCGGCGGCCACCCCGCCGGCGCCTACAGCGGTGAGCATCGGCGCCCGCGAGGGGCGGTCGCCGGTGTTCTGAGCTGAACGCATGAATTCCTGTCGGGCCGGAGTCATCGCCACCTTCTCGGCGGCGGCGCTGGCCCAGCGGGCGCTGGCGTAGACGAAGGCCTCGAAGAGCAGCAGCAGCCCGAGGAGCGATGTCGAGAGACCCGGAGAGCGCACCAGCATGGCGCCGACCGCGAGCACCGCGATCAGGGCGATGAAGCTCTCGGCGAGGCTCTGGCGGAACGCCCGCCAGATGGTCCCGCTGCCCTTCTTGACCTTCGAGGTGCGCAGGAAGGCGGCGCCCTGATTGACCAGACCGCGCACGCAGGCCAGCGCCACCACCCAGGAGAGGGCAAACCACACCCGGAGCGCCCTCACCGCATCGCCCCAAGTGCAGTTGGTCGTCCGGCGCAGGGCCCACAGCGCGCGGAGGATGCCGGTCATCAGGAAGACCACCGGCACCACCAGCACCGTGCCAGCCATCTGTCGCAGCGGCAGCGAATGGTGGGTGGCCACCGCGATCGCGGTGACGATCAGGATGAGGGTGAAGAAGCTGGTTAGCAGATCGCCGAACCACTGGATCGAGCCGAGCAGGTAGTGCATGCGCTGGGCGGCGGTGAGGCGGAGCCGGTGGTGCACCAGCGGGACGAGATCCCGCCAGTGGGCGCGCAGGATCTGGATGCCTCCGAGGGCCCAGCGGAAGCGCTGCTTCTTGAGCCCGTCGAAGCTGAGCGGCATCATCCCGACCCCCCAGGGGCGGGGATCGTAGACGCCGACCTGATTGGGACTGAGGGCTAGGATCCGCAGGCTGCACTCCGCGTCCTCGGTGATGCAGCTGGGGTCCCAGCCACCCACCGCCTCGAGCACGCTGCGCCGGATCAGGCCCAGGGTGCCGCAGAAGATGATGGCGTTGCGGTGCGCCCGGCAGGGCATGCTGACGTCGAAGAAGTAGCGATAGCTGTAGAAGAGGCCGCGCAGGTAGGAGGAGTCCTCCCAGTCGCGGTAGTGCTGGGCGGCCTGGACGAAGGCGACGTTCTTGTCGCCGAAGTGGGGAGCGGTCGCGGCCAGCCAGCCGGGATGCACGATGTAGTCGGCGTCGACCACGCCGATGACGTCGACCGCGGCTGGGAGCCTCTTGGTCGCCTCGTTGAGGGCCCCGGCCTTGAAGCCGGGCCAGTCCTCGAGGTGGATGAAATGGAATCGCGGGCCCAGCTCCTCACAGATCTTCTGGAGCGGCTTCCACACCTCGGGATCGGGAGTGTTGTTGTCCACGACCTGGACCATGTAGTTGGGGTAGTCGAGGTGGGCCAGCGCCTCCAGGGTGGCGCGCACGATCTCGACGGGTTCATCGTAGGCCGGGACCTGCAGGGCGACGAACGGCGGAGGTCCCACCGGAGGCGGAGGCGGCGGCGTCGGGGAACCGCGCCGGCCGAGCACGTCCAGGATCTCGAAGGCATAGGAGAGGCTGAGGAAGAGGCCGAACAGCTCGAGCAGCAGCAGCAGGCTGGAGGCGATGAGGAACGTCGCACCGCTGATCTGCACCGCCGTCAGCGCGCAGGCGTAGACGATGTAGCTCAGCGCGGCCGTGATCAGCATGCCGAACATCAGCGCGGCCAGCGGCTGCCAGCGGCGCAGCCACAGCCAGGTGGCCGCCCAGATCACCAGCCCGGCAACCCCGAGCGCCTTGCCGGCGAAGGGATCGCCGCTGATCAGCGCCGTGGCCAGGCCGCTCGCGGCCAGGACCACGAGTGCCGCCGGCACCCCTGCCTGCCAGGGCCAGGCCGGGACCCCCTTCGCCAGGCAGACCAGGGTGGCGAGCGCCGACGCGACCGCGAAGAAGGTGAGGATCTCGATGAGCATGCGCAGACGTTCCCTTCCCAGGTCGGAGGCCCCGCCCCCGGTTCCGATCCCTCATCAAGCTAACAGCCTTGACCCCCTGCTGGGCTTCGCGGATCCCGAGGCCGTAAACGCCAGAATTTTACTCGAATTCGCGATCTTCTAGCCTCTGACCGAAGCGACTTTGAAAACCGCAAGGGCCGCCAAGCCCTCGGGGGTTCGAATCCCTCTCCCTCCGCCAAAGTGCGCTGTCAAGCACGGCGTTTATCGCTCGCTCTTGTGCCTTCAGCTTCCGGATTGGCCCAACTGGATCGTTTGCCATACCTCATCGACCGGGAGCATGTGCAGTCCGGTCGTGTATCCCTCCTCCTCCTCGAGAGGTAAGTCGGGACAACCGTTCGCGGCCGTTGAGGTGGCAGTCTCACCCCGTAACAGGAGGCCGGTTAGGAGCGAAGCTCTCCTCAGTTGTCCCCGAGTTGCTTGATGATGACTACCGGACAGGGAGCATGCTGAGCGCATTCCTGACTGACCGAGCCCAGCTTGAGGCCGACGAAGCCGCCACGGCCGCGGGATCCCAGCACGAGCATGTCGGCGCCCTTTGCAGCCGCGATGAGCGAAGCGCTCACATCTCCTTCAGCAACTAGCTTAGTCATGGGCACGCGCGGCTCAGGGACGATGGCGGCGACTGTCTCTTCCAGGAAGCGCTTGCAGATTCTCTCCATCTCTTCCCGGTCGAACGCACCGGGGATGCCGATGAATGGCATCTGCCATGCGAACACTGCGATGATCTCAGCCGCGTGGGCCAACGCCTCGTCCAAAGCCCATCGGAGAGCGGCGTTGCCGTGCACCGACCCATCAACACCGAC
Source organism: Candidatus Dormiibacterota bacterium (assembly GCA_003135255.1). Taxonomy (GTDB): domain Bacteria; phylum Chloroflexota; class Dormibacteria; order Aeolococcales; family Aeolococcaceae; genus Changshengia. The sequence goes on from PLAX01000113.1 coordinate 12,019, forward strand.
CACAATGCGGTACGTCATGGGACCGTCGGACTGAGCTTGGTAGAAGCCGGCGCGGCGAGCGCCGCCCGTTCGAGCTGCTCAAGGGTGAGGCCCTTGGGCTCGGG
>PLAX01000197.1 GCA_003135255.1 Candidatus Dormiibacterota bacterium
CGTCTGCGCGGTCTCAAGGAGAACGTGATCATCGGCAAGCTGATCCCCGCAGGGACCGGCCTCGACTACTACCAGAAGCTCCGCGATGAGGCCGTCCGCCTCTACGAGGAGGACGACAGCGCCACCATCGCGGTGACCACCGATGGTGAGGTGATCATCGAGGAGCCCGCAGCCGCACTCGGCGCCGCGGACGGCCCGCCGCAGGCTGCGGACGGCTCCGGAACCCTCTGACCCCGCGAGGGCGGGGGGCAACGAGCCCCCCGCCCTCCGCCGGAAATGCCGCCGGAGGGCTCATCCCCTATCCTGGCGGGGCCTCGTGCCGGGCCTGACAGCTCCCGCCGAGCGCCCCGCGCGGGGCCACTCCGCGGTGAGCGCGGCACGCACGGTCATCTCGGCCCCGTGACCCTGCAGCTCGGCCACGGGCTCGCGGGAGCGGATCACGGTGTCGCGCAGGCTCTGCTTCCAGTGACCGCGGACGGCGCGCTGAACCTGGAGATTGGTCCACCAGACGGGCACCACGGCGAACTGGTCGCGCCGGACGCGGATGTGCACGGCCAGGATCCGGCGCCGAACCGGCATCCCGAAGTCCGGGCGGTAGAAGAACTTGTAGGCGAGATAGACGATGAGGCAGCCCGCGAGGGCCGCCACCCCCGTTGTCAACCCGGTCGAGGTCAGGATCGAGGCGAGGAGGGAGGTGTTCATCGCACTCAACGATAGGGCCACACTCAGTTGCCTTGGTCCGATTGCAGCGTAACGGTTTCGTGATGGCCGCACCTCCGCCGGATCACCCACAAAGAGGGGCCGCCGGTGACCTGACGTCGCCGGCGGCCCTTGGGAAGGGAGGGCAGATCCTGGGACCCGGCGCGCCACGGGCGCCACCCGGCCTCCGCCATCATCAGGCCGCGGCGGTGACGTCCTCATACTCCGCCAGTCACGGGTCCGCGACGTCCCGATCCCGATCTCTTGAAGTTCCCCGACCCTCTGATGCCGGGCCGCCCCCCCCTGGGGAACGGTCTCAGTGCCGGGCCGCCCCCATGCCCCCGGCGGCGGCGAGCTCCGCGGCCAGGTCGTCAGCCACGAGGGCGGCGGCGAGCTCGGCGACACCCTCGCCGGCCGGCCGGCGTGTTACCAGGTCGGCGACCGCCTTGACCCCGTCCAGTGCGTTGGCGACGGCGACCCCACACCCGACGAGGGCGAGCATGGGCACATCGTTCTCGGCATCGCCCACGGCGACGCACGCCGCGGCGTTCTCGCCGATGTCGAAGAGCGCCGCGGCGGCGCCCGAGAGCTTGCTCACGCCCTCGGGGAGGATGACCACTCCGTCTCGGTTCACCACGAGTTCCAGGGAGAGGCCGAGATACCGGATCGCCTCCCGGATGACCTCCACGTGGCGGACCGACGCGGCATAGATGGCCCGCCCGACGGCCAGCGGCTCGACGCCGCGACGGTGCAGCTCCGGCTGCAGCCGGCTGGAGACCGGGGCGCAGAGCAGCCGCTCGGTGCCGGCGGAGGGGTCGACGAGGACCGCTCCGTTCTCGAGGACGAGCCGGTCGAAGACGTCCCACCTGCCGAAGACCATCTCCAGCTGCGAGGCGGTGCGTCCAGTGACCAGGAGCAGCTGTCGCCCGCTCCGCCGCACTCGCTCCAGAGCCGTCAGGGTGGCTGGAGCCACCACGCCCTCGGTGGCGATGGTTCCATCGAAGTCGCACGCCAGAACGCGGAACCGCACGGCCCCATTGTGCCTGTCGAGGACGCCGGGTCGGCTCCCCGACCCAGGTGATAACCGGCTGGGCCCCATCCCCCAACGATCAGTGCTCGAAGCTCACCCGGATCTCGGTGCCCTTGCCGATCTGCGAGCGGATCTCGAGCCGGCCCTTCTCCAGGTCGGCGCGCTCCCGCATCGAGATCATGCCGAGGTGCTTGCCGGAATCCAGCCGCCCCTCGGCGGCGGCGACGTCGAAGCCGACGCCGTCGTCGCGGACGATCGCCGAGACCGCATGCGACTGGAAGGCCACGACCACCTCCACGTTCTTGGCCCGGGCGTGCTTCCTGGCGTTGTTCATCGCCTCCTGGATGATCCGGAAGAGCGTCGGCTCCAGCGCGCCGGGAAGCCGCATCTCCTCCCCGATGACCCGCAGGCTGGTGGTCACCCCGCTCACCTCGAAATCCTTGGTGAACTTGCGCAGGGTGGGCACCAGGCCGAGATCGTCGAGGGTCATCGGACGCAGGTCAAAGATCAGCCGCCGCGTCTCGTCCAGGACCCCCCGGACCCCGTCCTTGAAGTCGGCCAACTCGTTGACGACCAGCTGCGGGTCGCGGCTGATCAGCCGCTCCAGGATCTCGGCCTGGAGGACCAGGTTGGCCATGGACTGCGCGGGCCCGTCATGCATGTCCCGGGCGATCCGCATCCGCTCCTCCTCGATGATCTGGAAGACCTGACGGGAGGTGTTGCGGAGCCGAGCGGTGCCCCCGGTCGGAGCGGGCGAGGCGGCGCTCGCCGCGAGGTCGTCCAGGCTCCGATAGACCTGGCGGAGGAGCTCCTGCTCGTGATGGATGTCGTTCATGCGGGCCACGGCGTCCCGTGTCCTCTCCTCCAGGGAGGCGAGGTCCGCCCGGGTCGAGGAGACCATCCGGAACTGGCTGTCGATGTCTTCGACGGCAAAACGCTCGAAGTTCTTGAGGACGTGGCTCCAGGCCACCTCGGCCTCCTCGAGCCGGTCCCGCAACTGGTCGCGCCGCTCGACAGCGTCAGCCTGGCGGGCCTCAAGGCGCAGTGCCACCCCCTCGAGGTCCTCGATCCGCTTGGTGATGAGGAACCGGATGCCGGAGATCGCGGACGGATTCACCGGCCGCCCGGTCTCTGCAGCCACGATCATGCGAGCAAGAGCGCGCGAACCACTGCGCGGCCATGATACCGGCGACCCAGGAAGGCGACGGACGCATGGCAGTGACAATGACGCGGCCGAGGCGTGACCGCTTCGGCGGTGCGCCCGCGAGCCACTTGTGAGAACGGCCGCGCCGAGCGCGTCGATCGAGTGGCTGAGCCCTCGCGCAGGTCTCGCTCACGGCACCGTGGCGTCACGGCCCGGTGGTCAGGGACGGAGCTCTGGGAAGGCCCCACATCGGGTCTGTGACAAGCCGGTTGCGCCGTCACTCCCCCTTTACACCCCGAGGGTATAACCGGCTCCTGGGCCACCGCCGTCCACCCTGCCGACGATCGTGGTGCGGTGGACGGAGACCAATGAGGACGAGAGCGATGAGCGACACGCCGGGCCCGACGCGCATCCTCGTTGCCGAGGATGACCCGGCGCTGCGCCGCCTCGTCGACATGCTCCTGAGCAATCAGGGGTACGACGTCCTGACCGTCAACGACGGCGCCGATGCCCTGGCTGCCGTGGAGAACTGGCCGCCCGACGCGCTGGTGGTCGACGTCATGATGCCCCGCATCTCCGGCCTCACCGTCTGCCGGGAGCTCCGCGCCGACCGGCGCTTTGCCTCGGTGCCGATCATCCTCCTGACCGCGCGGGTCTTCGACGAGGACATCCAGGCGGTGATGGAGCTCGGCGGCATCGAGTTCATGAACAAACCCTTCAACCCGCGCCAGCTGGTGGCGGTGCTGGAAAGCCTGGTCACCGACCCGCTGCCCCCCGCTCCCTCGACGGCGATGGTCGCCGCTCATCCCGTCGCCTCGGCCCCGGCCGGGGACGGACCGGCTCGGCGCTGAGCCGGGACGAGCGGGGGTTAGGGCCGATGGGCTCCGGCCTCACCACGGCTGTGCCGGACACCCCCGGCAGCGGCGCCGCCCCCCCTCCGCGGCGCGTGGCGCGACGGCTGCACGACATCCTGGACGAGTGGAGCACCCCGGGGGGACTGCTGGTCGTCGGCGCCCTCCTGATCACCGCCATCGCCGTGACCTCGGCGATCACCGACCCTGACTTCTGGTGGCACCTCCAAACCGGCCAGCTGCTGATCGCCAACCACCTCCAGCTACTCGGCCACGATCCGTACACCTATGCGGTTGCCAGCCATCACTGGACCATGCACGAGTGGCTCTTCGAAGCCGGCGTCGCCGCCCTCTACAACATCGGCGGCATGGGCGCGATCGTCCCCGTGCTCAGCTTGCTCACCTGGTTCGGCGTCGTATTCATCCTGCTGCGGGCCCGCCTCCACACCGGGAACCGCCTGAGCCTGGGTCTCGGACTGATCGTGGCCGCGCTGGCGGCCAACCCGATCTGGGGACCGCGCGACCAGATGGTCGACTTCACCTTCAGCTGCCTGGTGCTGCTGCTGATCGAGCGGTACCTCCTGCGCGGCGGCCGTGTGCTCTGGTTCCTGCCCCCCCTCTTCCTGCTCTGGAGCAACCTGCACGGCGGCTTCGTCATCGGCCTGGTCTTCGCCGGGCTGATCGTGGCGGCCGAGGCGGCGGGCCTCCGTCTCGGCCTCCCCGACCCGGTACCACCGCGAAGGATCGCGACCCTGGCCGGGGTGACCGTCCTCTCCACCCTGGTATCGATGATCAACCCCAATGGGCCGGGGATCCTCATCTACGCCGCCGAGACGCTCGTCTCACCGGCCCAGCAGGCCCTCATCCTCGAGTGGCAGTCGCCCGATTTCCATCAGCTCGAGGTGCGCGGATTCGCGGTGATGCTGGTGAGCCTGCTGGGATTCCTGATCGTCAACCGCAGGATCCGGGCTCGTGACGCGGTGCTGGTGGCGGCGACCAGCGTGCTCGCCCTCGAATCGGTACGCAACGTCGCCCTCTTCGTGGCCGCCTCCAGCCCCACATGGATCGAGCAGTTGAGCCGGCTACTGGACCGTCTCCGGTCGGACGGAGCGCTCGCGGCACTGCGCCGGGCAAGCGCCCGCGCAGGAGGCCCGGTCCCCGTCGCGGCGGGCGCGCCAGCCCCAGCCGGCGCCGGCGGGAACGCGACGCCCCCGGCCGTCCGGCCGGCCGCCCGCCCGCTGCCCCCTTTTCGCGTCCGGGTCACCGCCCTGGCGGCGATGACCGCCGCGCTCCTCGGCGGCTGGGTCGGGCTCCGCCTCGTCCCGGCGATGACCACCACCCCCACGGCCCTCAGCTACGCGGATACCTACCCCGTCTGCGCCAGCGCCTGGCTGCGCTCCGCGCCGGGTCACCTGCGGATCTTCAACCAGTACGGGGAGGGGGGGTATCTGGCCTGGAGCCTGGCCGGCACGGGCGACAAGATCTTCATCTTCGGCGACGCCGCCCTGATGGGCGACAGCCTCCTCTACACCTACTCCGACGTGGCCGACGTGACGCCGCAGTGGCAGACCATCCTGCTTCACTACGGCACCCAGATGGTGCTCTTCGACACCGGCAGCGCCCTTGACCATGTGCTCGAGACGAGCCCGAACTGGGTGATGGTGTACAGCGACCCGCACAACCAGGCCTTTGTCCTGAAGAGCGAACTGGCCTCTCTCCACCTCCCACCCCAGCCGGCGCCCACCGGGACCTGTGCCCAGCTGGCCGCCCAGGACAGGGCGACCTCCTCGTGACCGAGCCGCCCACCGTAGCCGCCCACGACGGTGCCGGCGCCGGGACGGGCGACCCGCATCCCGGGTCGCGCGCGGTCAACGCGGCCTGGCTCCTCGGTGGCTTCTGCCTCACCCTCATCTTCACGGTCCAGCTCTTCCGCTACGGCGACGAGTGGTGGCACATCGCCCTGGGGCGGCTGATCCTGAGCCACGGCATCCCCGCGGTCGAACCCTTCAGCTTCGTGGCGACCCAGCACCCCTGGGTGGAGCAGCAGTGGCTCTTCGAGGTGGTCCTCGCCACCCTGGTCCGGCTCGGAGGCGACGGCCTCGCCTCCCTGGCCATGGGGCTGGTCGGAAGCCTCGCCCTCCTCGTCGCCGCCCTCGCCGTCCCCCGGCGGGCTCACGTCCCGCGGGGCTGGAGCGCGGCCGCGATGGTCCTCTGCGGCCTCATGGCGGGCATGGCCCTCGGCGTCCGTGCCGAGACGGTGAGCGCCCTCGGCGTGGCACTGACCCTGCTGATCGTCCAGCGCTGGCGGGACGGCAACCGATGGGTGGTCTGGCTGCTTCCGCCGATGTACCTGCTCTGGGCCAACCTTCATGCCGGCTTCATCGCCGGGCTGGGGGTGCTGGCCTTCACCCTCGTCATCCACCGCGCCTCGCGAAGCCGGACGGCGCCGGTCCCGGGTGGGCTCTCGCTGGCCGTGATCTGCGTGGGCGCCGCCGCCACCGCGGTGCTCCTCGGCCTGGTCGCCGGCGCGGCGATCCTGGTCCTTCTCTGGGCGGTCTTCCGACCCGTCCCCGTGGACCCTGGCGTCCGTCGCCGGCCCCTGATCATCGCCTCGGTGGCCGCCACCGCCCTGACCCTGGTCAACCCGGCGGGACCGGGCCTCTACGGGTACATCGCAGAGACGGTCAGCAACCCGATCCTCTCCCAACTGGTCTCCGAGTGGCAGTCGCCGAACTTTCACGACATGCTGACCCGGCTAATCGAGGTGGTCGCGGCCCTCCTCGTCCTGGTCTGGCTGCTCGGCCGGCGGCCGCGGGTGACCGACATCCTGCTGGCCACCGGCGCCTTCCTCTTCACCCTCCAGGCCGTCCGCAACGTCAGCCTCTTCGCGGTCGTGGCGATCCCCATCCTCTCCGAGTACGGCGCGGCAGCCTGGGCGGCGCGCGCCCCGGTCAACCTGCGCCTCCGGTTCGGCAACCGGCTGCCCGGAGCGGTGGCCGTGATCGCTGCGATCGCGGTGAGCGCCGCCTCCATCGCGGTCATGGCGCCCCAGGCATCGGCCTCGTCGGCTGCCCAATTCGAGCAGACCCATGAACCCGAGACCGCCGCCGACTACGTCGCCACCAACTTCCCCGGGCAGCGGCTCCTCAGCTCGGACGGCGACGCCGGCTACCTCGCCTACCGCTTCCCCACCGAGCGCGTGGTCTTCGTCTACGACGAGATCGGAATCTTCGGCACCGGTCCGCTCACCAACTACGTCGACATCGCCACCATCTCCAGCACCTGGAAGGCGCTGCTCGCCAAGTACGACCTCCGCCACGCCATCCTCGGGTCCGGCAACGCCGACGTCTCCGCCCTGCTGGAGCTCGGCTGGACGGTCAACTGCTACGAGGCGCCAAGCGCCCGGGTGGTCATGTCGGCGGGCGGCTCGCCCCCCGCCTCGCCTCCTACCCCACCGTCAGAGGCCCCGGCCTGTTAGTCAGCCGCCGCGGGCCAGGATCCGGGCCGCGGTCCGGAATGCCTCGCCGCCCAGCGAAGCGGACCCCTGGCGCCGAGCCTCGTCGCCGATCTGCCGGAGGACGGCCGCCGCCATCTGCCGCTCCTCGGCGGTCCGGGCGGCCAGAGCAGCCTCCTGCGCATAGGCGAGGGCGACCACCAGACGACCGCCCTCCAGGGCGACGGCGGCGAGAGCGCGGAGCGCCGCGCCCCGCAGGGCGTCGTCGTCCAGGTCATCGGCGCAGGCTCGGCAGTCCTCGAGGCAACGCGTGGCCTGGTGCGCCTGGCCGCGCCGCCAGTGGCTGATGCCGAGGTCATGAAGGATCTCCGCCACGCCGCGCGCGTCGAGGCCGGCTTCGCGGAGCGGCATCGCCTGACGAAGGCGAGCCTCCACGTCGTCCCAGCGCTCCTCCGCGGCCGCCTGCGACGCCAGGGTGACCAGTCCGTCGGCGACCACCTGGACGTGGGGGCCCTCCGGCACCTCCATCGCGCGCTGGAACATCCTCTCCGCTCCGGCAGCGTCCCCGCGGGCCGCGGCCAGACGCCCGAGGTTGGCGGCGGCGGCGGCCTGGGTGTGAGGGTCGCCCCGCTCGAATGCCTCCTTCCAGCGAGCCGCCGCCGTCGTGGCCTCGCCGTTCTCCGCCGCCGCGGAGCCGAGCTCGAGAAGGACCGCACCCAGCACCTCGGGGGGGCTGCCCCCGGAGAGGCGCTCGGCCGAGGCCAGATAGGCGGCGCCGAGGTCGCCGTCGGAACCGGCGACGAGGGCGCGGCCGAGCGCGGCCAGAGCCACCGCGCAGGCGCCCGGGTCGGCGATCGCCCACTGCTCCAGTGCCGACCTGACGCTCGCCTGCGCCTCGGCCCTCGCACCGTGCAGCTCCTCGCAGAGACCGCGCCCCAGGAGTGCGAGACCGCGCCACGCGGGTGATGCCTCGGCCGCCACGAGCCGATCAAAAGCCGCGGCGGCGCCAGCTCCCTCCACCCGGAGACGGTTCAGCGCAGCCAGCAGCGGAGCCGGGGGCGGGACCGCCTCGGACGGTGTAACGGGGGGTGATGCCGCATCGTTACCAGAAGCGCTGGTGCCCCCGCCGGAAGCGGACAGTAGGCTCATCGACGTGAACCGGAGGATCGGTGCGCCTTGATGAGCGTGACCCCGCAGGTCGCGATCGGCAACGCGGCCGCGCGCCCGCCGGCCGAATCGGCGCAGGGGAAGCCGCACCGGGCGATCCCTGACCTTCCGACGGTCCTCGATCGCGACCGCCGCGCCGGCGTGGAGCGGGTGATCGAGCTGGCACGCTGGATCGTGCTGGTCTTCGCCGCCGTCAGCGTGAACTTCCCCGGCGAGACCAGCCCCAACCGCCCCGAGGTCGACCTGCTGCTCGGCAT
>PLAX01000097.1 GCA_003135255.1 Candidatus Dormiibacterota bacterium
CCTCCACCGCCCCCACCTCCGCAGGCGGGCCCCCGGCCTGGCTCCTCGGCTTCCCCGCGGCGCTGGTGCTGGTGGCCCTTCTGGCTCTCGCCGCGCTCCGATGGTGGCGGCGGCCCCGCTCCCTGGCCGGCGTCTGGCGCCGCCTCGCCCTGGCCGGGTGGATGACCGGAATCCGCCACGACGAGGCCGAGACCCGGAGCGCCTTTGCGGGAAGGCTGTCGAGGGCTCTTGGCGGGAGCGGGCCGCCCCTGCTCGGGACTGAGCTGGGGACGGTCGCGGCGGTGAGCGGCAAGGCGGAGTTCTCCCCGACCGGTCTGGGCGACCCCGATCACCGCCTCTGGCGGGACACCTGGGCGTCGCTCGCCCCCGCCCTCACCCGGCTGCTCCGCCGCCGTTTGTTGCGGCGCCGGGCGCCGGTGTAGCTGCTAGCCGCCGGCCGCGTCGCCGCCGGCAGTTCGCGCCGGGGGCTCGCGCTGGCTCCCTGTGGCGAGCCTGCCGACGCCGTCGAGGATGCGACCGAGGCCGTAGTTGAAGTAGGCGTCGGGGTCGTCATCGTCATTGAACGCTCCCGCGGCGATCGCCCGGTGGAGAGCCGGGAAGCGGGCCACGTCGGTCAGGACGGTCAGCATCGTGCCGTAGCCGAAGTCGCGAGGAGCGCCGCCGGAGGCCGCGGCGATGTCGGCGGCCAGGTTGACCTCGCTGCGGACGAAGGAGCTCAGCAGCAGGACGGTGGACAGCTTCTCCGTCTCGGACAGCCTGGTCGCTCCGAGGGTGCGCAGGGCGGCCTCAAGCCAGGCGACGTTGTTCGGGCCGATGGGCGGTCCGCCGATGGGCACGCGCAGCGCCCATAGGTGCCGCCGGTAGGCGGCGCGGACCCCCACGGCCCAGCGGGTGAGGCCCGCCCGCCAGTCGTCTTCGGGGTGCTCTGCCGGCGGCGGGGCACCGATGGCCGCGTCGACCATGAGGGTCAGCAGATCGTCCTTGGCCGACACGTAGCGGTACAGCGACATGGTGCCCACGCCCAGCTCGCTCGCCACACGACCCATCGAGACGCCGGCCAGCCCCTCGGTCGTGGCGACCGTGATCCCCGCGGCCACGATGCGGTCGAGGCTTAGACCGCGTTTCGGCCCGCGCCGCGGATGCTCGCGCAGTCCCCAGGCCAGCTCGATGCTGGAGGGGAGGGCAGGCCGATCGGGGTCCTGGCTCACGGTCGTGCCAGCGCCTGGCTCATGGGTTGACAGCTTCCATTAACTGCGTATATGCTACGCTCTACAGCGTATGACGTACGAAATATTGTACTCGCGAGGACGGAGGCAGCCAAGAGGATGGGCGGCAGGCGGCGGCCCGTTTTCGCGGCGCAGACCAGGGATCGCGTCCGCGTGATGCAAGGAGAGTTGCCATGACACCGTCGCCCCCGACCGGCACCGCGTCCGTTGCCCGGGAGATCGTTCAGGATGTGTACTGCTTGGGGCCGCGGGGACGCACGCAGACCAACGTCTACTTTGTAGGGTCGGGATCGTCGTGGACCCTGATCGATGCCGGCTGGGCGAAGGACGGTCCATGGATCAAGAAGGCAGCGGAGTCGGTGTTCGGGGCCGGCGCGCGACCGGCCTCAATCCTGCTCACCCACTACCATCCCGATCACGCCGGTTCCGCCCTCCAATTGGCGCGACTCTGGGACTGTGCCGTCTATGTGCACCCTGACGAGCTGCCTCTCGCCCGCGGCGACTGGTCGGCGATCACGGCGGGTGCCGGGCCGCTCGACACCTGGGTCATCCTGCCACTGATGCGCGCCATGGGCCAACGGCGGCGTGAGGCGATGCTTTCCCGATCGAGCCTCCAAGACGTCGCGCGCGCCATCGAACCAAACGGTGGAGTTCCGGGCCTAGCGGGCTGGGAGTTCATTCCCACGCCGGGTCACACGCCTGGACACTCTTCGTTCTTCCGAACCAAGGACCACGTCCTGATCACCGGCGATGCCGTCGTGACGATGAAGCTCAACACCGTGTCAGGTATTCTTCTCCAGAGGCCAGGCCTCTCGGGGCCGCCGTGGTATACGAGCTGGAATTGGCGTGCCGCCATGGAGTCGGTTGCCACGCTTGCTCGGCTCGAGCCGACCGTGCTGGCGGGAGGTCACGGCACGCCCATGATCGGCGCCCAAACGGCCGCTGCCTTACACGCCTTCGCCAATCACTGCTCGGCTCCCGCCACGGGAGCAGACCTGGTCTGACGTCTAGAGAGTTCCGCAACATCATCCCGGGCAACGACACATAGGCAGACCGGCTGATGACCATTCGTGGCTCAGATCCAGGCCCAATCGGCGGATCTGAGGCGGCGCGGCGGTCCCGGTGCGACGGATTGACCGCGAATTGGGCCTTGCGATCGGCACCCACCCGCCGTCCTACGCGGCGAGCTCCAGGGTCAGCAGGTCGTGGGCGATCAGCGCCCCGGGGACCGACACGCGTCCCGAGAGGTGGTTGAGGACGAATCGGACCTTCGGGTGCTCGCGGATCAGCTCCGCCACCTCGTCACGCCAGAGGTGTCCCCCGCTCACCGGGCCGTCCACCCCGGAGCACTCGCACACCAGCACGTCCACCTCACCGGCGAGACGGCGCAGCCCGGCGCAGAGCGTGGTGTCGCCGGTGAAGCCGACGCGCAGCCCGCCCCGGGTCACCGAGTACGCGAGCGATGGGCAGGTGCTGTGGACCACCGCGTGGCTGCGCACCCGGCTGCTCCCGATCTCGACGTCGCTGCCGTCCTGGAGGATCACGTAGCGCGGTGCGACCACCTCCTCGACCCGGTCCTGGGTGGATCCTCCGAAGCCGGCAACGGTGAGGCGGCGGACCAGCTCGCGGGTCCCGACCGGTCCGGCGATGGCGAGCCGCCCTGGCTCGGGGGGTTCGTCGGCGTGGGCCAGGGCGCCGAGGAGGAGNNCCGAGGCGGGGGAGGAGGACGTGGGGCGGTGCGCCGACGTCGACCATCACGCGCTCGTCCAGGACGGACGAGGCGTTGAACCCGCAGCCGCTGAAGGCGCTGCCGCTGCCGAGGATGGAGAGCCGGACCGCCACGCCCGAAGCCTACCTGGAGCCGGTCCGTCCACAGCAGCCTGGGCCGCGCCCTGGCCGGGCGGCCGGCGGTCGGAATCGGGGCTCGGCTACGTGGCCGCCGGGCTGGGTGTGGGCGTCGCCGGCAGCATGACCGGCAGTCCCTTGACCTGGAAGCCCCAGGCGAGCAGCCGCGTCTCCGCCTTTGGCGGGTTGCCCCCGTTCAGCAGCACCGCCAGCAGCCGGTGTCCGTCCTGCACCGCCATGCCGATCAGGCACCAGCCGGCGTTGCCGGTCCAGCCCGGCTTGATGCCCACCGCCGCCGGGTAGTCCTCGAGCAGCCCGTTGACGTTGCCGAGCTGGAAGGCGGGGTGATCTGGCGTGGCGGGAAGGTCGATGGTCCGGCTGTCCACGATCTGATCAAAGAGGGGGTAGCGGTCATATGTGAAGGTGGCGATCACCGCCAGGTCGTACGCGGACGCCTGGAGATCCGGGTCGTCGAGCCCGGAGCTGTTCGCGAAGTGGGAGGAGTGGAGGCCGAGGGCGGCGACCTGTGCGTTCATCGCCGCCACGAACCTGGTCTCCCCCACGGTGTCGACGGCGATGGCGGAGGCGGCGTCGTCACCGCTCGGGAGGAGCATCCCCTCCAGCAGCTCCTGCACCGTCAGGGTCTCCTCCACCCGGAGGCCCATGACGCTGTCGTCGCCGGCTTGGAGGAGCGCGCCGCGGGTGACGGTCACCTCCTGGCCGGGGCTGAAGTTCTCCAATGCCACCAGCGAGGTGAGCACCTTGGTGAGGCTCGCCGGCGGGAGCGCCACGTGGGGCCGCCGCTCCCAGAGGATCTCGCCGTCGTCCATGTCCACCAGGATGCCGGCCTTGGCCGCGATCGCTGGGGCGCCGGCCGGCATCGCCGGGGGCTTCCACAGGCCGATGCTGCCGCTGGTCACGTTCATGCCGAACCAGGGTTGTGGGGTGGAGGCAGGCGCGCTGCTGGCGTCCGAGGCCACGGCGAGCGCAGCGGCGGAGAGCGGGGTGGGGATCGCCCTTGCCGGGGCGACCAGCAGGGCCGATCCCGCCGTTGCGACGGCGGCGGCCACCGCCATCAGGAGGTGGGCGGAGCGGAGGGGGTGCGGCGCCATTAGTGAGAGCGTCTCGCATCGTAGTCCCGGGCGGGGCCGCTGTCCCGACGGCGTGGCGGCGGTTGGCCGCCGTGCCCGCGTGGTATGGAGAGGACATGCGCCTTGATCGATTCACCGAACGTTCCCAGGAGGCTCTCCAGGCCGCCCAGACGGCGGCCACCAGCCTCCAGCACCCCACCGTCCTGCCCGAACACCTCCTGCTCGCCCTGCTCCACCAGGATGACGGGCTGGTCCCCGCCTTCCTGAGGCGGATGGAGGTCCAGCCCGAGCCGCTTGCCGCGCGCCTCCAGTCGATGCTCGAAGCCCGCCCCAAGCAGATCGGCGGCGGTGAGCCGCCCGCTGGCGCGGCTCTTCGCGACGTTCTCATGGGCGCCTTCGACGAGATGGCCCGGCTCAAGGACGAGTACGTCTCCACCGAGCACCTCCTGCTCGCCATCGCCCGCCAGGAGAAGGGTGACGCCGCCCGGCTGCTCCAGCAGGCCGGGGTCACCCCGGAGAAGATCTACTCCACCCTGGAGGCGGTCCGCGGCAGCCAGCGCGTGACCGACGCCAACCCCGAGGAGAAGTACGACGCCCTGGCCAAGTACGGCCGCGACCTCACCGACGCCGCCCGCCGGGGCAAGCTGGACCCGGTCATCGGCCGCGACGACGAGATCCGCCGGGTGATCCAGGTGCTCTCCCGCCGGACCAAGAACAATCCCGTTCTCATCGGCGAGCCCGGGGTCGGCAAGACGGCCATCGCCGAGGGCCTGGCCCAGCGGATGGCGAGCGGCGACGTGCCCGAGTCACTCCGCGACCGGCGGCTGGTGGCCCTCGACCTCGGTGCGATGGTCGCGGGCTCCAAGTACCGCGGCGAGTTCGAGGATCGGCTCAAGGCGGTGCTCAAGGAGGTCACCTCCTCCGACGGCCGCGTCGTCCTCTTCATCGACGAGC
>PLAX01000078.1 GCA_003135255.1 Candidatus Dormiibacterota bacterium
GGCATCGCCGAGCAGCACGCGGTCACCTTCGCCGCCGGCCTGGCCATGAAGGGGCTCCGGCCCGTGGTGTGCATCTACTCGTCATTCCTGCAGCGCGCCTTTGACCAGATCGCGTGCGACGCCTGCCTCCATCGACTCCCGGTCACCTTCGTCATCGACCGCGCCGGCATCACCGGCGACGACGGGCCGTCCCACCACGGGATGCTCGACCTCGCCTTCCTGCGCTGCATCCCCAACCTGGTGGTGGCGGCGCCGAGCAGCCCCGACGAGATGCGCAGGATGCTGGCCACCGCGCTGGCCCACGACGGGCCCTTCGCCTTCCGCTATCCGCGGGGGACGGCGCCGGCCGCCGGGACGGCTCCGCTCGAGCCGCTCGTCATCGGGCGGGCGGCGGTCCGGCGCGAGGGGACGGACATCGCCATCATGGCCGTGGGGAAGATGGTCCGGGTGGCCCTCGATGCAGCCACTCAGCTCAAGAAGGAGGGCGTGAGCGCCACGGTGGTCGACGCCCGCTTCGTCAAGCCGATCGACCCCCACCTCGCCGATATCGCTGCGGCGCACCGCGCCGTCCTGAGCGTCGAGGATGGGACGCGCGTGGGAGCGTTCGGGAGCGCCGTCGCCGAATTGCTGGGGGACTCCGGGGTGACGGTGCCCCTGCACCGGCTGGGCATCCCCGACCGCTTCGTCGAGCACGGAAGCCAGGCGCTCCTGCTCCGCGAGCTGGGACTGGACGCGGATGGCGTCGCGAGGTCGGCACGTGAGCTGCTGGCCACGGTGCGGCCCGCCCACGCCCTGGCCTGACCGGAACCGGGGCCCCCATGGGCGCCGTGCTCGTCACCGTCGCCGGTCCGACGTCGCGGATGGACCTCTCCCTCCCCACCGACGCCCCGGTCGGAGAGATCGTCCCGGCGCTGGTGGAGCGCGCCGAGCCCGAACCGAAGCCCTGGAGCCGCTGGGCGCTCGGGCCGGTGGGGGGCGCACCATTCGCACCCCGGCGGACGCTCGCAGAGCTGGGTGTGGTCGATGGCTCGGTGCTGGAGCTGCGCGACATGGTCGCCACCGGCGACGTCACGGGTGAGCCGCCGGACCCCGCGCCGGCGGGAGCAGCCGCGGAGGCCGACCAGCGGCGGCGGAGCATCTCCGACCTGACGGAGCGGCTGATCGACGACATCGGCCGCATCCGCGCCGGGAAGAACCCGCTGCTCGAGTACGCCGCCCCCGAGGCCCGGCGGCGTCTCCGAGCCCTGGCTCCGGGGCCCTTCGACCGCGCGGCGGAGGGCGGCGCCTCCGATCTCAGCCTGGCCGTGAGCTGGCATCGCGACCCGCGAGCACCGGTGGAGGCGCTCGCCGGCTTCACGGAGATCGCCGCCGGCGCCGGGGGCCCCGGAGGTCCGGGCGGCTCACGACGCGGTCCCACCTCCAACGCGACGCCGGTCCGGCGGGTGAGCGTGAGGATGACCGTCGACGCTCGCTGCCGCCACCTTCTCGACGTCAGCGTCGCGGCGGACCCGCCGCCGCGCTGACAGGGTTCTTCCGCACCCCGCTGAGGAGCGCCGTACGGCAGGAGGAGGGGTCAGCTGACCTGGACGGGCGAGCTGGCCGGGATGTCGACGCGCTCCACGCCGTTGTCGCCCAGCACCTGGACGCCGACCGGGTACGTGCCCTGCGCCCCGGCATGGGAGAGCACCTGGGCGTTGAAGCTGATGATGAGCCGTCCTGGGCTGGACCCGCTCTGCGGGGGGACCTCGAAACCATCGAAGTACGGGAGCTCTGAGCCCTCGACCGGGTCCGTGCCACCGGTGCGGCCGGAGTCCCCGCTGATCCCCACCCCGCCGTCGTAGATGAAGACGGGTGGCAGGGTGACCAGCACGCTGACGCCGTCGGCGGGGCCGGTGCCCGAGTTGATGACGCTCACCTTGTAGGTGACGTCCTCGCCGGGGACCGCCTCGCTGGGGCTCACGCTGACCACCGCCGAGAGCTGCGGGGCCGCCGTCAGCTTGAGGGGCAGCCCGGCGCTCTGAGTGGTGGCCGCCGTGGAGGCGGAGGCACTCACCGTCATGAGGTAGGTTCCCTGGGGTCCCTCGGCGAGAGCGTCGAACGGGATGGTCACCGAGTCCCCATGGCCACTCAGCTCCCAGACCCCCCAGGTCGGCCGCTGGCTGTTCCCCTGGGCGTCCAACGGGGAGGTCCGCACCGCGCTTCCGGACAGGATGCCCGTGTCGGTGTAGCGGAAGTCGGCAGGCAGGTTGGCGGTGACGGTGAGCCCGGCGGTCCCCGCCGTCCCGGTGTCGATGACCGTGATCACGAAACCGACCGACTGTCCGGGGGCGACGATCGGACTCGCGCCCTGAGGCAGTCCCAGGGTCACGCTGAGCGAGGTGGGTCCCCCGCCACAGCCGACGGTCGCCATCGCTCCGAGGGCGGCGGGGAGAACCAGCAGACAGGAGAGCCTCCGCCCCCATCCGCCACGCTCACCACGGGCCGCGGCACGTCCCCGGCCGGCCGGCTCCGGATCCCCCTCGCAAATCACCCGGCGCTGCGCGACCCGCAGGCCCACACCGGGGCGGGTCACACCCTCTGGGCGGCGCGCATCGGCGCCAGCGGGCGGCGCTCGCGTCGCGGCGGCGTCAGGGGGACATCGGTGGCTCTGGGAAGGGGATCGGGGTAGCCGGCCTCGGCGAGGAGGCGCAGGGTGAGGGCGACGTCCAGCCCGACGACGGTGTCGACCCGTCCGTTCACCGCCTCGACGAGGTCTCCGCCGGCCCCCTGCACCGCGTACGCGCCGGCCTTGTCGAGGGGCTCGCCGCTCGCGACGTAGGTGATCAGGTCCTGGTCGGAGAAATCGCGCATCTTGACCAGCGAGCGCGAGACCGCGAGCGCCTCGACGTCGGTGCCAGTCCTCAGAACGCACACCCCGGTGAGGACGGTGTGACGCCGGCCGCGCAACTCGGTGAGCATCCGGAGTGCCGCCTCCGGCGTGCCCGGCTTGCCGAGGGGACCACGCGGGCCCACCACGACGGTGTCCGCCGCCACCACGAAACTGCCAGGCTCGACGCGTGCCGCGACCTCCACCGCCTTCTGGCGGGCGATGAGCTGACAGCCGAGATCCGCACACATCCCGGGGGGAAGTGGTGGGTCCGGTGAGGGCTCGACGACGGCGAAGCGGATCCCAGCCCGGACCAGCAGTTCGCGCCGGCGGGGGCTGGAGGAGGCGAGGACGATGCGTACGGACGGTGCGCTGGACACCCGGGGTGCAACGTGCCTCAACGAGGGCGCCGCCCGAACGCCGGGAAGTTGCTCGTCGGAGTCGGTCATGCGCCCCTCAGCAACGTGCGTGATGTCTCGGTCCTCTCCCCCGCGTGCGACCCCCTCCGGGAACGATCGTACCATCGTCTGAGGGGTGAGCCGAACCCGAGTGTCTCGATTGCGCTGATTGAATCGCTAATTCTGCCTTTGCCCCCCCGATCTGCTGGCTCAGTGAAGCGCGACCGCGAGGGAGATCGCGGCGGGCACCAGGGCGAGCAGTCCCAGGGCCGGCCCGGCGACCACCACCAGGCGGCGGCCCACCCCGATGAGACCGGCGTAAGCGAGCACAGCGAGGGCGCCGAGACCGGCCACCGCGGGGGCGGAGAATCCGGCGAGAGGCGCGAACCCGGCCAGAGAGAAGCAGGCCAGGCCGATGGCGGCAACCAGTGCCGCTCGGCCGAGCCGCGCGGTGTGGGGGTCGAAGGGACGGACGAGGGCGGGCAGCGCCATCAGGGCGGCGACGACGGCCCAGGGTCGGGCTGCGCCCACCGATCCGCCGGCGGCCGCAATGGTGCCCAGGTCCAGCGTCATCGCCACCGAGGCAAGCCCGAGGAGGGGGGCGACCGCGGCGGCGGCCGCCGCCAGCCGCTGCCAAGGCCACCTCTCCACGCTCCCCCAGGCGATGCCCGCGGCCAGGGCCGTGACGAACACCACCAGGCTCACGCCCGTGGGCAGGCCGAAGAGGGGGGAGCCCGGGAACGCCAGCAACCCACAGGCGGCGCTGACGCCGACGGCGACCATCAGCTCGTCGAGCTGGGCGGGGCGGAGCCCGGCGGGGATGCGGCCGCCGATGGCAACCAGGGCCGCCACCAGGCCCGTGTAGGCCGCGCCGGGGAAGATGGCCACACCCACGATCGCGCTCAGCACCGCCAGCGGGTTCATGCGCCAGGCCCGAAGACGAGGTGAACGGCTCCCATGGGGAGCAGGCCCACGGCCAGCGCCGCCGCGGCGATCAGCCAGGCGGCGACGACCCGGTGGTGGGCCGCCGGCGCCCCCGCGCCCGGTTCGCCCTGAGCGACGCTGAGGACGGCGGTCACCGTCACCAGCCCTCCGGCGACGAGGCAGGCGGCGGCGACGCCGGAGCTGAAGGCGACGCACGCCTGGAGGATGAGGAACCGTCCCCAGAACGCCGGGGAGGGGGGGAGCCCGCAGATGGCGAGCCAGACCAGGCGGCGGGGTGGGCCCAGGCCAGGTCGCGGCGTCTGCAGGAGGATCGGGGCGACGACCAGGTGGGTGAGGATGAGCAGCAGCCCGCCGGCGATGGCGGCTGTCTCCCCGGTGCCGATGCCGGCGGCGACGAGGCCGAGGTCAGCGAGGGCCACCCGGCCGTAGCGGGTGGCCGGACCAACGCGGAGGCTCATCGCCCCGGCCCAGAGCGCGCTGATCAGACCGCACACCAGGATGGTGTGGTCGAAGGCAAGCCTCGCGAGAAGGGGAAGCGGGCCGGGGATCGCGAAGGCGGAGAGCAGGACGGCGGGCGCGAGCAGCACCAGCCAGGTGGCGATCTCGGGAGCGGGCAGGTCGGCCAGGGCACCGACCGCCCAGCCGCCGAGCGGCACGACTGCGGCCAGGGCGAGCACCCCGACCACCAAGAGGCCGCCCACCATACCCGGCTGGCCACCGGAGGAGGCGGCGGGCAGGAGCAGGCTGACCGCGATCAGCGCGGCCGCCCCCGTGCCGGCTACCCGGGCGGCGGCAAGGCTGGCCCGCCCCGGCGCCACCGAGATCCAGCGAAGGCTGAGGGCGGCGACGGCGAGCATGGCCGCGACCCCGAAGAGGAGGGGTGACCCCGTCGAGAGGAGGAGCACCACAGCCCCCCCGACGGTCCCGATCCCGATGATCTCGCGGCCGTCCAGGCGGTCGGCGAGGAGCAGGCACAGCCAGAGGGCGGTGGCCGACGCGGAGATGAGTCCGCCGGCTTCGCGGGGCAGCGCCAGACCACCACCGCCCAGCGCGTCCGATCGCGCGCCGCCCTGCACCGTGGCGATGGTGAGAGCGACGAGCAGGAGGGGCGCGATCAGGGCGATGGGACGGCGAAGGCGAGCCGGGCCGAGCCCGGCGATGACTCCGATGCCGGCCCAGGCCGCGGCCAGCCACACGGCGTTCATCGACCCGCCTCGGGGGCCACGGACCGGTGGCGGGCGGCCAGCCAGCCCTCCAACGCCGCCGCGACGGGGGCGAGGGCGATGACACCGGCCGCATCCGGAAGGGGGCCGCTCCCTCCCCGGAGCAGCCAGCCCACGCTCACCGCGAAAGCGAGGGCGGCCACGCCCACGGAGAGGTCGGTGACGGTGCGGGCGAGGAAGACGCGGAGCACACCGCAGGTGAAGATGAAAGCGACGGGGAAGAGCGCGCCCTGGACTGGGGCGACCGACCCGACCGGCACGTTGAAGCTGACCCACGAGGCCGCGATCAGGGCGATGACGCCGGCCGCCACGCGAGCGCTGCGGGGCCCGAAGAGCCCCTCGTGCGGCGTCGCGACAGGGTGGAGCGGGTCGATCCCGGGGCGCGGGCCCAGCCGCCCGGCGATGGTCCCGGCCAGCGGGCCGGCGACGGCACCGGCCGCACCGGCTCCGAGGACGACGACCGCGGCCCAGCCGCCGCCATAGATCGCGGCCGCGGGAGAGAGGCCGAGAGCGACCGCGATGCAGGTGACGAGGACGGCACGCCGCCGGTCGACCATGACGGCGACTGCCCCGGCGGCGAAGGCGATGAGGTCCAGAAGCGGCTGGTTCACAGGTAGTGGAATCCGAGGAGTGCGGCAAGCGCCGCGACCACCGTGAAGACGAGACCAGGTTGGGTCACCAACCACGCGTCGAGGCGGGTCAGCCCGCGTCCGAGCCCGCGGGCGGGAGGTCCGAGAGCCCGACGGGCCCCGACGGCGGCGATCCAGGCGGGCCGCGGGCGCGGCCCCCGCTCGCCGTGCGCGGGGTGGGGGAAGGGGACTCCGAGGGCAAGTCCGCCGCTCACGACCGCGAGCAGGACGACCAGGAGCGCCAGGCTGAGATAGCCGCCGGGCCAGGGCCCTCCCGGCCCGTGCAGGGTGGCGGCGTCGATGACGACGGGGGCGCCGCTGCCCACCAGGGGACCCAGCAGCACCGCGCCCACGACCCCCGGCAGGACCGCAGCAGCAGCCCCCAGCACAAGAGCCGCGGCGGCATCGGGTCGCGACAGCACGACTCGCCGGAGCGGTCCCGGGGATGGTGCCCCCTCCCCGACATGGGAACCCTCACGGAGGGGTGAGACCCCCCCGTCGCCGGATGGCGGCGACGACGACGCAGCCTCCCCGGAGGGGAGGGCGGCGAGCCCGATCGCCTGCCGTGCCGCGACCAACCCCCCACCGGCGGCGATCACGGCGGCCATCCCCAGGGCGAGCAGGAGCGGCGCGTACGGACGGCCCAGGGAGGAGACCGCGCCGAGTTCGAGAACTATGGCCGTGGTCCCGAATCCGATGGGCAGCCCGCCTGCGGCAGCCAGCGCGGTCGCGGCGAGTGCGCGGCCGCGGCGGGTGGGCAGGGTCGGCCTGCTCCAGGCGGGCGCCGCCAGCAGGGCCAGCTCGAGGGCCACGACCCCGGCCGCAAACCCGCCGGTGCCGCCGGGAAGCCCGGCGATGGCGACCAGAGTGCCCGCCGAGGCGGTGAGCAGCGCCCTGCCCGCACGACGCGACTCGTGCTTCCACCGCCAGGCGGCGACGGCGCCCCAGAGGGCGGCGGCGGTCCCGAAGGTGGCGAGAACCACCGTGAAACCGGGGTCCGCAGCGCCCCCGGTGGCCGCTCCGAGCCGGAGCAGAGTCGCCGCGCCGCAGGGGACCGCCCCGATGGCGAGCCAGCTCCTGGTCGACCGCCCCCCGGCGGCCCCCGGCCACCAACCTGCGGCGAGCAGACGCCCGGCCCCGGCCAGGCCCCAGGGCAGCGCCACCGAGAGGCCGGCCGCACCCGGGGGAACCGCATAGGGATCGCTCGTCCCGGTGGTCACGATGAGCTGGACGGCGCCCACCAGCAGGCCCAGTGCGAAGACGTGCTGGATTGTGAAGGCGGCGGCGGCCCCCCGGCTGACCCGCTCTCGGCCCGCTGTCGCCAGCAGCAGGCCGCCGAGGCTGGCGATCTCCGCGCCGGCGAAGAGCATCACCGCATTGCCGGCCAGCGCGGCGAGCACCGCACCGGCGGCGGTGACCAGGAGCGCCGCCTCCTCGCCGGGCCGGCGGTCGGCCGCACCGAGGGCAAAGAAGGTGGCCACGAGGGCGAGCAGGACCAGGGCCAGACCGGTCCGGTCGGCACGGAGCGTCAGCTGGACCCCGGACACCGCCTGTCCGAAGGTGGTGACAATCGGACCGTTCGTCGTGAGCGCGGCGATGCTGAGGGCTGCCCACCCGGCGAGGATCACGACCCCGGCGCTGAGCAGCCGGCGCGTCCGCCGCCACGGAGCCGGCAGAAAGTAGGCGACGAGCGCCCCGGCGAGGAGTAGGGCGAGGACCAGGGCGGACCGGTTACCCACGCTCAGCAACGGCGCAGTCTCCCGTCAGCGTCCCGCAGGGCACGCACTAGTGCGGGGCGGGCGCCCTGGGGGGAGCCGGGGACAGCGCGTGGGCACCGACCTCGGCGGCGCAGTAAGGGCAGACCGGCCAGCCCAGCCGCAGCCGCCGCTCGCAGACGGTGCACCTGCGGGCGAACTGGGTACGGCAGTAGGGGCAGATGACGAAGTCCTCTTCGATGTCGCGCCCGCAGGTCGGGCACGGGCGGGTGTCCGGCGTGCCGGAAGGGGGCTCCTCGAGGATCTGCTGCTCGAGAGCCAGGGAGCGCTCCTCGGCGAGCGTCCTCGGCGGACGGATCACCAGGTAGATGAGGGCCCCCAGGAAGGGAGGTACGAAGGCGAGCAGGAAGGCGAAGATCGCAAAGGGGATCGACTCGGAGCGCCGCCTGGCGTCCCGCACCACGTTGTAGGCCAGCGCCACGAGGAGCAGTGCCACGTAGAGGATGAGCAGGAGGACGCCCAAGAAGATGAGCGAGCCGCTGGTGTCGGCGAGAAGCTTCATTCGGAGATCCCTAAGCGACGGCGCAGGGTCTGCGCCTGCAGCTCCGCCTCGCGGAGCTGGTCGGTGGCCTTCTGGACCACGCTCTCGGGGGCACGCTCCCGGAACGCGGTGTTGGCGAGCTGCGCACGAAGGCGGGCTACCTGGCGCTCGACATCGTCGAGCTGGCGGCGCAGCTTCTCCTCCCCTCCTCCCCCGAGGTGCAGCTCGGCCTCGAGGCTGCCGGCGATCACCAGCTGGGCCTCGCCGCCGTCATCGCCATCGGCGACCCGGACGCGGACCAGGGCCTCGAGGATGCGACGGCGGTCGCCGGCCGAGAGGGAGGGGTTGCCCCCCCGGATGACGACGGGGTAGAGGGTCTTGTCGGCCGCGCTGATGCCCGCCTCCTGGCGCCGGGCGCGGAGCTGTCCGACCAGCAGAAGCAGCTCGTCAACACCGTCACGGGCGCCGGCCCGTTCCGGGGCGCCCCACTCGGGCAGGACGGTTGGCCAGGAGCGGTGCTGGAGGCTCGGAGCGGGGTCGGGCAGCCGCTGCGCGCACTCCTCCGTGACGAAGGGCATGAACGGGTGGAGGAGGCGCAGCGCAGAGTCGAGCACAGTGACCGCGGTCGCAGCCGCCGCCTCCCTCCCCTGCCCGTCCCCGCTGTCGCGCAGCCGCACTTTCACGATCTCCATGTAGTCGGAGCAGAAATCCTGCCAGATCACGCTGTACAGGCGGTCCATGGCGTCGTGGAAGCGGTACTGGGTCATGGCCTGATCGACGGTGGCCACCACATCGGCGAGACGCTCGAGGATCCAGTGATCCTCGGCGAGGAGCGCCGCGGCCGGGACCGCCGGCGGCCTCACCACGATCCGATCACCGTCACCGATGGCCGTGACCAGGAGCCGGGTGACATTCCAGAGTTTGTTGGCGAATCGCTGGTAACTGGCGACCCGCTCCTCGTCGTAGCGGACGTCCTGACCGCTCGTGCCGACCGCCCCGGCCCAGGCACGGACGGCGTCGGAACCGTAGCGCCCGATGATGTCCAGGGGGTCGACGGCGTTGCCGCGCGACTTGGACATCCGCGTTCCGTCCCGGGCCATGATGGTCGAGGTGATGATCACGTCGTCGAAGGGCTCCTTTCCGGTGAACCTGAGGCCGGTCATGATCATCCGGGCCACCCAGAGGTAGATGATCTCGCGCGCCGTCACCAGGACCTGGGTGGGATAGAAACGCCGCAGGTCGCCGGTATCCTCGGGCCAGCCGAAGATCGCGAACGGCCAGAGGGCGCTCGAGAACCAGGTGTCGAGGACATCGGGATCGTGCTCCAGCCGGTCACTGCCACAGCTGGGGCAAGTGCGCGGGGGCTCCACCCAGGCGAAGCGATGGCCGTTGCCGCACCGGCTCACCGGGATGGCGTGGCCGAGCCAGATCTGGCGGCTGATGCACCAGTCCTGGATGCCGCGCATCCAGGTCAGGTACTGGTCCCGATATCGCTCCGGATGGAAGGCGACGTCGCCCCTCTCGACCGCAGCGATGGCGGGCCCGGCCAGGGTCGTCATGCGCACCCACCACTGCTCGCTCACGAGCGGCTCGATCACGTGGTGACAGCGATCGCAGTGGCTGACCTCGTGGACATAGGGCTCCTCACCGACCACCGCCCCCTGCTCGCGGAGGGCCTCGGTGACCTCGCGACGAGCGTCCTCCACCGTGAGGCCGTCGAAACGGGGGAGGTCGGGGACGTCCATGGTCCCGTCCAGCCCGATCACGTTGACGATCGCGAGACCGTGGCGGACGCCGATCTCGTAGTCGGTGGGATCGTGACCGGGGGTGACCTTGAGCGCACCGGTGCCGAAGGCCACCTCGACCGCCGCGTCGGCGACGATCGGGACGCGCCGGCCGGTGAGGGGAAGGATGACGTGACCGCCCACCAGGTCCCGGTAGCGGGGATCGTCGGGATTCACCGCCACCGCGGAGTCCCCGAGCATCGTCTCGGGACGGACCGTGGCCACGACCACCTCGCCGCCGCCCTCCACGGGGTAGCGCAGGCGGGTGAGGGTGTCGTGGTGCTCGATCCATTCGACCTCCTCATCGCTGATGGCGCTGCGATCGTGGGGGCACCAATTGACGATGCGGGGGCCCCGGTAGATCAGTCCCTCGTCGAAGAGGGCCTTGAAGACGGTGCGGATGGCCCGCACGTAGGCCTCGTCCAGGGTGAATCGCGAGCGCGACCAGTCGCAGGTGAAGCCGAGCCGGCGCATCTGCTCGTAGATGCGGCCGCCGCATTCCTCATACCAGGCGTCCACCCGGGCCTGGAAGGCGGCGCGTCCGATCGCCTCGCGGCTGGTGCCCTCCGCGACCAGCTGGCGCTCGATCACCGCGTTGGTGGCGATGGCGGCGTGATCGGTGCCGGGGCACCACTCGACCTCGGCGCCGCGCATCCGCCAGTGGCGGGCCAGGATGTCCTGGACCGAGAAGCCCATGGCGTGGCCCATGTGCAGCGGGGCGGTGATGTTGGGAGGCGGCAGGGCGATGGTGAAGCTGGGACGGTCCGACGCGGCGTCCGCCCGGCCCACCCCCAGCTCCTCCCAGCGGAGGCGCCAGCGAGACTCGACCTCCGCCGGCTCGAACTTCGATTCCATGGGTGGCCCGAAGTATACGGGCCGCGTTGAGGGGCCCCACGGCCAGGCCCGGGCATCAGGGCACCCGGCGCCGCCGCTAGGCGGTCTTGTCGGCGACGGCCGCCTCCCCCCCCTCCGCGTCCACATGGCGCGGCTCCTCGGTCAGCAGCAGAGGTTCGACGCCGTCCTGGATCGACTGCTCGGTGATGACGCAGCGCTTGATGTCGGGACGGCTCGGGACCTCGAACATGCTGTTCAGGAGCACGTCCTCGATGATCGACTTGAGGCCGCGCGCCCCGGTCCCGCGGGCGAGGGCTCGCTTGGCGATCGCACGGAGGGCCCCTTCGTGGAAGGCGAGCTCGACATCGTCCAGGGCGAAGAACTTCTGGTACTGCTTCACGAAGGCGTTCTTGGGCTCGGTGAGGATGCGGACGACGTCGTCCTCGTCGAGGTAATCGAGGGTGACCACGATCGGCAGCCGGCCGACGAACTCGGGGATGAGCCCGTACTTGAGGAGATCCTCGGGTTGGAGCTCGCGGAGCAGCTTGGTCGACTCCTTGGTGCGGCCCTTCTTGAGAGGCTCGCTGGTGAAGCCGATGGCTCGGCGGCCGGTACGGTGCTCGATGATCTTCTCCAGACCGTCGAAGGCGCCTCCGCAGACGAAGAGGATGTTGGTCGTGTTGATCTGGATGAAGTCCTGGTGCGGATGCTTGCGCCCGCCCTGGGGAGGCACGTTGGCCACCGTCCCCTCGAGGATCTTGAGCAGTGCCTGCTGAACGCCCTCGCCGCTCACGTCGCGCGTGATCGAGGGGTTGTCGGCCTTGCGCGCAATCTTGTCGATCTCGTCGATGTAGATGATCCCCCGCTCCGCGCGGGCGATGTCGAAGTCGGCCGCCTGGATGAGCCGGAGAAGGATGTTCTCGACATCCTCGCCGACGTAGCCCGCCTCCGTGAGGCTGGTCGCATCGGCGATGCTGAATGGGACGTCGAGGATCTTGGCGAGCGTCTGCGCCAGCAGGGTCTTGCCGCAGCCGGTCGGGCCCACCAGGAGGACGTTGGACTTCTGGAGCTCGATGTCGCTGTTGGCCTTGCTGTTTGCGATGCGTCGGAAGTGGTTGTAGACGGCGACGGNNCGGCATCATCCCCGACTTGACCCGCTTCGAAGAGGTCGAGCGGTTGTCCTCCTCGAGGACCTCCTGGCAGAGATCGATGCACTGATCGCAGATGTAGACGCCCGGGCCCGCCACCAGCTTGCGTACCTGCTCCTGTCCCTTCCCGCAGAAGGAGCAGCGGGTGTGCCGGCGCCGATCTTCGCGGTCGGTCATGTCCTCACACGCATCGCGTGACCCTAGCGGGCGGCAGCGCCGCCCCCGGCCTCGGGGCCGTCCGCGGGCTCACTGCGAGCAGGCCTCCCGCCACCGACACCCACGCCCCGCGGCGAGGAACCGTCACCAGTGCTCTTGGGCCGGCCCTGGATGATCTCGTCGACGAGGCCGTACTCCTTGGCCTCGTCGGAGCTCATGAAGAAGTCGCGGTCCGAGTCCCGGTGCACCACGTCGATGGGCTTTCCGGTGTGGTGCGAGAGGATCTCGTCGATGCGGCGGCTGACCCGGAGGATCTCCTGGGCGTGGATCTGGATGTCGGCGGCCTGGCCGCTGAATCCGCCGCTCGCCTGGTGGATGAGGATGCGGGTGTTGGGCAGCGAGTACCGGAGTCCCGGCGCGCCCCCGGCCAGCAGGACCGCCGCCATGGAGGCGGCCAGGCCAAAGCAGATGGTGCCGACCCGCGGCTCGACGTACTGCATGGTGTCGTAGATGGCGAGGCCGGCGTAGACCGACCCACCTGGCGAGTTGATGTACAGCCAGATGTCCTTCTCGGGGTCCTCGCCGGTCAGGAAGAGCAGCTGGGCCATGACCACGTTGGCCACCTGGTCGTCGATGGGGGTGCCGATGAAGATGATCCGGTCCTTGAGCAGGCGGGAGTAGATGTCCATCCCGCGCTCACCCCGGTTGGTGGTCTCGATGACGTAGGGGATGAGGGTCATTGCCAGGCCAGTATACCCACGGGCCGTCGCCGTGCCCTCCGGGGGGTCCCGACGCTCGCACGGACCCCCTGGGGAGATCGGGCGCCCCCCGGGCAGACCGCCTCGGCAACCGCCCGAACCGTCCCCGAGCCAAGGGTATTGCTGATACTGACGGTATCAAGTATATTGACACTCCTGGCTGAGAGACATGGTGGAGGGAGCCGGCCATGGCCCGAAAGTACAAGCCCGTCGAGCTATCCCTTCGCACGGTCCCGGTGGACCTCGCGGAGGAGCGCGCCCGGTGCCCGCTCTGCGATGACCGCAACTCGGGCGTGATCGGCCGCCTCGGTCTCCGACTGGTTTTCCGCTGCGAGCACTGCCGGGTCCGCTTCTACCGTCCTTCGGCAGCCCTGCGATTCGGCTGATTCAGGCGCCGCCGGCCGCGATCTCGTAGGCGCGCTCGGCCGCCGCCCGGCGGAGAAGGTCGACGTGCGCCGCAGCGTGGAGGCGGCGGCGGTCCTGACCGGAGAGCCGGCGTCCCGCACCGATCCGATCGACCTCATGCTCGACCTGCAGCTCGTCGACCTCGAGCTGCTCCGCGGTGGCCAGGGCCCCCAGGGCCAGCTCCAGCCGGACGCTGTCCGCCGCGGCCGGGCGCCGCTCCGCGCGGAGCTTCTCGAGACTGCCCCCGATGTACTCCAGGTAGCGATCGAAGCGAAGGCCCAGCTCGGCGAGCCGGACCTCCATGCTGGCGAGCTCGCGGTCCAGCTCACGCTCGACCATGACCGCCGGCAGATCCACCTTGACCCGGTCCCGGAGGGCCTTGAGGACGTCGGACTGGAAATGCTCCTCGTCGCTGTGGACGGCGGCCTCGACCAGCCGTTCCCGGTAGCGGTCGCGCATCTCCTCGAGCGTCTCCCCGCTGCCGTCACGCTGAGCCAGGGCGTCGTCGAGCGGCGGAAGCGCCCGCTCGCGGATGGCGAGGATGTGGGTGTCCGCCTCCACCGTCACCCCCCGCAGCTCCTCCTGCTGGTAGTCGGCGGGGAGGGCGAGAGGAAACTTCCTCTCCTCGCCGGGCATGAGCCCGAGGAGGGCGTCGACCAGCCCGGGGACGAGGCGCTCACGATCCAGCTCCAGGTCGCGCTCCTCTCCTCCGGAGAGCACCTCCTCGCCGCGCCTCATCACCAGGGTGCAGCTCAGCACATCACCGGCCTGGGCCGGCCGGCTCACCTCGGCCAGGTCGGAGAAGCGCCGCCGGACCTCCTCCAGAGCGGAGTCCACGTCCGCGTCGCCGGTCTCGGTGTGGGGCCGATCGATGCGCAGGGTGCGGTAGTCGGCGAGATCGACCACCGGGCGGACGGTGAACTGGGCGGTGAACTTCACGGGCTGGCCGCGCTCGACCGTCCCGAGGGTGACCGAGGGGTCGCCGACGGGGTCGAGGTCCTCCTGGTCGACGGCGCGAGCGTAGAGCTGCGGGACGAGCTCCTCGGCCGCGGCATTGCGCAGAGCCTCCCAGCCGACGGCACGCTCGACCAGCCCGGCGGGCGCCTTGCCCGGGCGGAAACCCGGGATGCGGAGCCGGGCTCCCAGCTTCCGACCCGCCACCCCGAGCGCCCGGTCCAGCTCCTCGGGCGGGGCCTCGACGGTGATTTCGACGATCCAGCCCGGCTTGCGCTCGACAAAGACGGAGAGCTCGGAGGTTGCGGCGGTGGTCACATGGTCTCCTCAGGTGTCACAGGTCCGCCATTCTGAACGACGGCACGGCGCGGGCGGCGGCGCCAGCCGCCCACGTGCGCGGGCCGAGACTCGAACTCGGACGGGTCACCCCACGGGATCCTAAGTCCCGCGCGTCTACCGGTTCCGCCACCCGCGCCGGTCCTGGCAGNNCCGCCAGGAGCGGTCGACGGCGGGCCGGCGGCTCACCCTGGTCGACCCTCAACCGCGGGCGACCAACAGCCCTGGACATGGCCCGCGCAGACCCCTAGGCTTGGGCTCACAAGCCGGCCAGCGGCCGGTTCACCGATCGCCATCCGCACGGAGGTCGACGTATGGAGCCGAGCCAGTCAGCCGCAGCGGTCGAGGCCCCGCAGGAGATCGTTGCGA
Organism: Candidatus Dormiibacterota bacterium; assembly: GCA_003135255.1. Classification (GTDB taxonomy): domain Bacteria; phylum Chloroflexota; class Dormibacteria; order Aeolococcales; family Aeolococcaceae; genus Changshengia. Next base: position 15,062 of record PLAX01000078.1, read on the forward strand.
AGATCGATCAGAAGGCTGTGAGACTTTCTGCACTGCTGCGGGACATCGACAACCACCCCATCGAGCTGCCCGCGGAGCTGGTCGAGCGGCTCGATGAGATCCTCGAGATGCTGGGCTGCCGGATCTCCGCGACCCGAGCCCTCCTCCATCAGCCGGCGTACCTGACGCAAGGGATGAGCGTGGCCTGAGCCGGCACCGCCGTCACCCGGGGCTGACCGGGGCGAATGCTGGTGGCGGTCACTTGACGGGCCGTCCCCGTCCACGGCGGGCGGCGATGAAGGGCTGCTCGGCAGCGGACCGGCACGCGCGACCCCCCAGTGGTCCGAGCCCGGCGGTACAGTGGCGCGTGAGCAGTCACCGTCCGGAGCTTGGCGGCCGCACTCTCGCCTCCTCGCCGGCCGCGCCGATGGCGTGCCCCCCACCAGTCACCTCGAGAGGAGAGACAGAGCATGGCCGCCAAGGAGCACTGGAAGACCGAGCCGGACGATCACGACTATCCGGCCGCTACCGACTACCTGAGCCTGATCATGGACAAGGGCGAGGTGACCAACGCGGTGGCGGCACTGCGAAAGGCCCCGATCATCCACGCCAAGGCCAAGGATCTGCTGAGGGCCAGCCGCCTGGAGCTCCTGCCGCCTGACAACGTCCACGTCAAGAAGGACCTCGGCAAGGTCTCGGTCGGGGCCCTCCTCTCGCCCGTCCTGCTGGTGCGCGGTCGGATGGACGCCGACGTGCCGCTTACCATCGCTGACGGGTTCCACCGGATCTGCGCCAGCTACCACCTGGACGAGGACGCCGACATCCCCTGCCGGATCGCCTGAGGGCAGGGGCACTCCTCACTTTCAGCCGTCGCCCGCGGCGCGTCTCGATCTCAGGCGCACTTCACTCGGCCAGGGCGCTCTCGCGCGCAGCCGCTTCTCAGGCGTCGTATCGCTGCGCGATACGACGCGGGCACTTCGCTCGGGCCGAGGGCGCTTCGCGCCCAGGCTCCGCCCTACCCGAGCGCTCGCGCTGTGCGCGCGGCGCCCGGGTGGGCGTCACCCTGGCAGCACGCCTACGGCGTGCCGCCTCGGCCCTCGCTCCGTTTATGCGTCGTAGTAGAGGAAGAACTCGTAGGGGTGCGGGCGGAGGGCCACCGGGTCCACCTCGCGCTCGCGCTTGTAGGCGACGTAGGTCTCGATCAGGTCGGGGGTGAAGACGTCCCCCTTGAGCAGGAAGTCGTGGTCCGCCTCCAGGGCGTCGAGGACCTCGGGCAGCGACCCGGGGAGATCCTTGACCTGGGCGGCTTCCTCACCCTCCAGCTCGTAGAGGTCGGCCTCGATCGGCTTGGGCGGCTCGATCTTGTTGGCGATACCGTCCAGACCCGCCATCAGCATGGCGCTGAACGCGAGGTACGGGTTGCAGGTCGGGTCGGGGGAGCGGAACTCCAGGCGCCGCGCCTTGGGCGAATCGCTGTAGGTCGGGATCCGGATGCAGGCACTGCGGTTGCGCGCGCTGTACGCGAGCTTGATCGGTGCCTCGTAGCCGGGGACCAGGCGGCGATAGGAGTTGGTGGTCGGCGCAGCGAGGGCGAGCAGCGCCGGAGCGTGCTTGAGCAGGCCGCCGATGTACCAGCGACCGAGGTCGCTGAACAGCGCGTAGCCGTTCTTGTCATAGAAGAGCGGGACGCCGCCCTTCCAGAGCGACTGGTGAACGTGCATCCCGCTGCCGTTGTCACCGAACAGCGGCTTGGGCATGAAGGTCGCCGTATAGCCGTTCTTGGCGCAGACGTTCTTGACGATGTACTTGAACTGCAGAACGTTGTCGGCCATCGCGGTGAGGGGGCCGAAGCGCATGTCGATCTCGGTCTGCCCGGCGGTGCCGACCTCGTGGTGGTGCACCTCGATATCCAGGCCGGAGTCCAGCATCTTCAGGACGATACGGCTGCGCAGGTCCTGCAGCTGGTCGGCCGGCGGGACGGGGAAGTACCCCTCCTTGTACTTCGGCCTGTAGCCGAGGTTTGCGCCGTCACGACCACTGTTCCAGATGCCCTCATCCGAATCGATGTGGTAGTAGCCCTCGTGGGAGTTCTGGTCGAAGCGGACAGAGTTGAAGATGTAGAACTCGAGCTCCGGGCCCCAGTACGACAGGTCCGCCACACCCGACTTGGCCAGGTAGGCCTCTGCCTTCTTGGCGATGTAGCGCGGGTCGCGCGAGTACGGCGCCCTGGNNCAGCGGGTCCTTGACGTCGCAGACGATGGCAAGGGTGGGGACTTCCAGGCACGGGTCGATGAAGCAGCGACCCGGGTCCGGGAAAAGGAGCATGTCGCTCTCGAAGATCTTCTGGAACCCGCGGATCGAGGAACCGTCGAAGCCGATGCCGTTCTCGAAGAGGTCGTCGGTCAGCTCGCTCACCGGGATGCTGAAGTGCTGCCACGTGCCGGGCAGGTCGGTGAAGCGCACGTCCACGAACTTGACGCCCGCCTCCTTGGCCCGCTTGATCACGTCCTTCGGGGTGGCCCCGGGTGCTTGTTTGGTCTCGTCTGCCATCCACTTCCCCTTGCAACTGCTGGCCGCCGGCACGGCCCCTCGGGCCGAGCCTCTGCTATCACAACTGAGTCAGCCTAGCGAGTTATAGGGCGGATCTGCCATGGACTCGGAGGACGAGAGGCCCGGTGGGGGGCTTGTGCTGGGCGCACAAACTGACGGCCGGCGATTTGCGATGGATGCACAGACGCCGCGAGAACCAGGCCCGCCGCGAAGGGGGCCGAGGGCTGCTCTACTTCGGGCGCGTCAGGGTGACGGCTGGCAGGACGCTGGCAGGGGCCCCACTAGCCTCGGGGCTTGATCCCGTCGATCTTGGCCCGGGCTGCCGCCTTGTCCTTGAAGTACATCTTGTTGATGTCGACGTAGGCGATCTGGGCCGTCGGGACGTCCTCCTCGGCGAAGATAGCGTCGACGGGGCACGGATCGACGCATGCGCCGCAATCGATGCACTCATCCGGGTCGATGAACACCATGCGGTCGTCGTCGGTCTCGTGGATGCAGTCCACGGGGCAGACCTCGATGCAGGACTTGTCCTTGAGGTCGACGCAGGGCTCGGTGACGATGTAGGTCATACGAGGTGGAGTCTAGCAAAGGCCGCCACACAATTCGATCGCGACCCGGGGAAGGCCCCCTGCCCGGCACGGGGACAGGAGCCCACGGGATGGCCGGCGAGGAGGGCGAGGAGGGGCGTGCTGAGCCTCCGGCGCGGCTCGGCCGCGCCCGGAACCGAAGAGATGGCGTCCGGGACGCCGCCCGGTCAGTGGCCCCAGTGCTCGGCCTCGAGGTGGCGGATGGTCGGATCACCCCGCTCCCCGGTCCGGATGCGCACGGCCTCCTCGACGGGGAGGATGAAGATCTTGCCGTCGCCGATCTCGCCCGTACGGGCGGCGGCGGCGATCGCCTCGACCACCGCCTCGACCCTGGAGTCGACCACGACCGCCTCGACCTTGACCTTCCGCTGCAGGGAGATGTGGATACGGGTGCCCCGGTACATCTCGGTGTAGCCACGCTGGCGGCCGCAGCCCAGCACCTCCGTGATGGTCAGCCCGGACGTCCCCAGGGTATCGAGGGCGTCCTGGACCGCCTGGAGCCGGTCCGGCCGGATGATGGCCTCCACCTTCCTCATGTCCTCGTCTCTCCTGAGACCGGGGCGAGAAGCTGGCGCGTCGCCCCGGCAATAGCGTCAGGGTGAATATAGGCCCCTCCGGGCACCGGCATGAAGCTCTCCGGGTAACCCCACATGCCGTGCTCGCTGATGTCGAGGCCCTCGATCTCGTCACGCTCGCTCACCCTCAGCCCCACCGTCCTCTTGATGATCCAGAAGAGGCCGAAGGAGAGGCAGAAGACGGTCGCGAAGATGGAGACCACGGCCACCGCCTGGGCGCCCAGCTGGGCCCAGTTCCCGGTGTAGAAGAGCCCGCCCCGGCCGGCCCCGTCGACCTTGGCGAGCAGGGGGTCGGCGAAGAGGCCACAGGAGAGGAGGCCCCAGACGCAGGCCAGCCCGTGGGCGGAGAGGGCGCCCAGGGGATCGTCGATGAACTTGTCGATCAAGTAGACCCCGAAGACGACGATCACCCCGGCGACGGCACCGACGATGAGGGCCGCCCACGGCTGGATGAATCCCGAGGGAGCGGTGATGGCGGCCAGCCCGGCGATCGCGCCGTTGCCGATCATGCCGACATCGAGACTCTTCTGCCGGAAGTAGATGACGGTCATGGCGGACAGCGCCCCGGCGGCCGCCGCCAGGTTGGTGACGATGAGGACGTCGGCGAAGTGCAGGTTGAGGGCCTCGAGGGTGGAGCCGGGGTTGAAGCCCATCCACCCGAACCAGAGGATGAGCACGCCCAACTGGGCGAGCGGCATGTTGTGCCCCGGGATCGCGTTGGGCTTGCCGTCGCGGCCGTACTTGCCGATGCGCGGACCGAGAAGGAGCAGCCCCGCGAACGCGGCACTGGCACCGGTGAGGTGGACGACGCCCGATCCGGCGAAGTCCTGGACCCCGAGGCCGGCCCCCAGCCAGCCGCCGCCCCACACCCAGTGGGCGATCAGGGGGTAGATGAAGCCGGCGAAGGGGATGGCGAAGAGGATGTAGACGATGAACTTGGTCCGCTCCAGCATCGTCCCCCAGACGATCGCGAGAGAGATGGCGCAGAAGACGAACTCGAAGAAGAACTTGGCCGCCGCGGGGACGTCCGACCCGTGCAGCGCGGGCAGATCCAGCGTCGAGCCCGGGGTGAAGGAGGGGAAGAAGCCGGCGCCGCCGCCGATGAGGTGGCCGAGGAAACCGCTCCCGGCGCCGAAGGCGAGGGCAAAGCCCACGCCCCACCACATGATCGAGCTGATCGAGAGGTTGACGATGATCTTGGCCACCACGGTGCCAACGTTCTTCATCCGGGAGAAGCCGACCTCGAGCATGGCGAAGCCGGCCTGCATGAAAAGGACCAGCATCCCGGCGAGGATCACCCAGACGGTGTCGACGGCAACCCCGGCGCTCTGGTTCGCCGTCTGAGTGGCGGCATGGGTGACGAGTGGGACGGTGGCGCCGACGATGGCCAGGCTGCCGCCCACGCGGACGCGCGCAATTAGTCGCAAAGAAAGATCTCCGTGCCAGACCTGATCCTGCGGCGCCCAACCTAGCCGAGTTGCCCCGCGGCGGACGGTGGGCGCCGCGCACCAAAAGATGGCCAGGTTTTTTGGGCGCAAAGCACAAAGACCGCCCCCCGGCCCTCCGCCGCTGAACGGGGAGGGCCAGGAGCGCGGCCGTGTGGAGGAGAGGCGACGGGGCGCTGCGCGCGCCCCTTCCAGCTACGAGGCCACTGCCGACGGGTGGGGGTGGTGCACCCGGGCCGGCCGTCCGAGGCGGCGGCTGTTCCAGGCGAACCAGGCCGCTCCGGCGACGAACCAGATGACCACGATGAGGACGGCGGTGAGCGCGTCGCTCTGGGTCTGCGAGCCCACCACGGGCACGCCGTTGACCTTGAGGTTGCCGGCCGTGAAGGCCAGGTAGAGGACACCCAGCAGCATGGACAGGTTGGCGATCGCCCCCAGGACCGGCACCAGCGTGTGCTTGATGAAACCTCGCTCATGGGCGCTCCAAAAGGCGACCAGGGCGATCACGTTGGTGGCGCCGTAGACGAGGAAGGTGCCGATGTTGGAGCCGTAGATGATGACCGCCAGGTGGTCGGTGTTGACGACGCCGTAGATGCCGAGCAGGGCGCTGACCCCACCGAGTATCCAGACCCCCATGTGGGGGGTCGCGAACCGGCCGTGGAGCAGGCCGAGGATGGAGGGCATCTCCTTGTCCCGACCCATCGCGTAGGTGATCCGGACGCCGGTGTTGAGGCAGGCGAGCATGGTCCCGAAGAGGGCGATGAGAACGGTGGCGGCGACGATCAGGGCGAGCACCGTGCCCACGCTGCCTCCGAAGACGATGTCGCCCATGTTCTTGATCATGGTGCCGATCGGGGCCGAGTCGGCGGCCGCGGCGGAGTAGCCGGTGAGGCTGCCACCGCTCACCGAGCTGCCCACCACCATGTTGGCGGCGAAGTACTCGAACATGTACATCACCAGGCCCTGGATGGCGAGCGAGAGCAGGATGCCGCGGCGGATGTCCTTCTTGGGGTTCTTGGCCTCGGCCCCCAGCGAGGTGATGGACTCGAAGCCGACCAGGAGCAGGATGGCGATCGTGCCCTGGCCGAGAATGCCCGTGAAGCTGTGGTTGCCGGTCAGCACGGAGCCGATGGTGTTGTCGTAATGCAGCCCCGCGTGGGTGACCCGGAAGACGATCGCGAAGAGGGCAAAGGCGACGAGGGCGACCAGCTGGATGACGTTGATCACGATGGCGGTCATGGTCGAGCCGCTGATGCCCCGGAAGGCGACGTAAGTGTTGAGCAGGGTGAAGAGCAGGACCACCACGATGAGCAGCCCCGTGGAGGGCGCGTGCCCAGCGGCGATGCTGTAGAGGTAGCCGAAGAGGATGCCGCCGAAGGCGGCCATGATCCCCGGGTAGATCCAGTAGTAGAGGTGGGCCAGCCAGCCCACCGAGAACTTGGCCACGCGGGCAAGGCTGCGGTGGTGGGCCTTCTCCTTGTCGAGGAGCGCTGCCTCGGCGAAGTAGTAGGAGGATCCGGTCCCGGCCCGTGGATAGCGATTGGCCAGCTCGGAGTAGGAGAGTGCGGTGAGGAAGGCCAGGATCAGCGCAAAACCCAGGCCGATCCACATGTCGCTCGCCGTCGGCACGCCGCCGACCGACTGGCCCGCCTGACTCTGGAAGGTGGTCCAGAGAAAGGCCCCCGGCGCGATCAGGGCCATGGCGTTGACGGTGACCCCGGTCAGGCTGAGCGTCTGCTTCATCCCCCCGGTGCCGCCGGCCGCGCTGGGACCGGCCTCCACTGGTCTGGTCTCGATCGCCACGGTAGCCCTCCATTTGTGCTGTGGCCACAACTGACCACGTTGTATGAGACTAGCTGGAGGCGATCACCCGCCAGAACGCCATCTTTGCCTCAAGATCACACCAGATATTTGGGCGCGGCGCATAAGATCGAGGGGAGACCCCGGGCGCCTTGGCACTTTCGGCCCTCACGACGCTGGTGCGAGGTCGCCGGGCTGAGCCCGCCACCGGGGGACCGAGGGAAGCGGTCAGAGGTAGCGGTCCAGCTCCCAGTCGGTGACGTGAGCCGAGAACTGCTGCCACTCCAGCCGCTTGGCCTCGGCGAGCCGCTCGACCAGCTCGGCCCCCAGCGCGTCGACGATGACGTCGTCGCTCACGAGCGCTGTGACCGCCTCGCCCAGTGAGCTGGGAAGGGAGCGGACGTAGCGGCTCTCCACCGCCTCGGGGTCGAACTCGTACGCCTGCTCCTCGAGCGGAGGAGAGAGCGGCAGCTCCCGCTCGATGCCGTCCAGGCCGGCGGCGAGCATGGCACTGAAGGCGAGATGGGGATTGCAAGCGGCATCGGGGCAGCGCAGCTCCACCCGAGCATCGGTGCCCTCGGCCGGGCTCACCCGGGGGACGCGGATCAGGGCGCTCCGGTTGTTGTGGGCCCAGGTCACCTGGGCGGGCGCCTCGTAGCCGGCGATCAGCCGCTTGTAGCTGTTGACGACGGGGGCAGTGACCGCGGCCAGCGCGGGCGCGTGCTCGAGCTGGCCGGCGATGAAGTGCCGCGCGATCGGCGAGAGGTGGTAGCGGTCGTCCGCATCGAAGAAGAGGTTGGCGCCGTCGCTCGCGCGGAGCAGCGCCTGGTGCGTGTGCAGACCGCTCCCGCTCACGCCGGTGAGAGGCTTGGGCATGAAGCTCGCCCGCAGCCCGTGAGTCCCGGCCAAGGCCCGCGCCGCGACCCGGAGCAGGAGGACGGCGTCGGCGGCGGCGAGAGCACCCTGGGAGGCCAGGTCGATCTCGTGCTGACCGCCGGCCACCTCATGGTGGCTGCTGTCGACGTCGATGCCCAGCTCCAGCAGGGTCGCCACCAGCTGGTCCCGCGCGCGGGTGCCCGCGTCGAGCGTGTCATCGAAGTAGCTCGCGGTGTCGCTGGAGCGAGGCCGGCCACCCTCGGCCAGATCAAAGAGGAAGAATTCAACCTCACAGCCGACGTGGTAGGCAAAGCCGAGGTCGGCGGCGCGCTGGAGCTGCCCCGCCAGCACGGCGCGCGTGTCACCGGAGAAGATCTCACCCTCCGGGGTCCGGAGGTGGCAGAAGACGCGCATCACCGGGCCGCCGTCCGCCGCCTCCCAGGTCACCGCGGTCAGGGTCGCGGGATCGGGCACCAGGTACATGTCGCTCTCGAGCACCCGGGCGAAACCCTCGATGGCCGAACCGTCGAACCACGCTCCCCGCTCGCAGACCTCGGCGAACCGGGAGGCGGGGACGTTGACACAGTTGACCGTGCCGAAGAGGTCGACGAACTGGAGCTGCAGGCGCCGAGCTCCCATCTGCTCGAGGCGGTGGACGGCGGCGGCGACGTCGTCAGGCTCGTTCATCGGCGCTCCAGAAGGATGGTGATGACCACGGCGAGGACGATGAACAGCGTGAAGCCGACACCGATCAGACCGCCGAGGAGCAGTATCCGCCGATCGGTCATCGTCGAACCGGCGCGCTCCGGGCCGAGCACGAACTGGGCCAGGTCGATGTCGTCGAGATGCTCGAGGTCGTGGAGCATCTCCTCCGCCGACTGGTAGCGCTCCTCCGGATCCTTCCGGATCGCCTTGTGGATCACCGCGCCGAGCGGTGGCGAGACAGCTCGGTTGCGTTGGTGGAGGGGCGTCGGCGGATCGTGGACGGTCTGGCTCATGACGGCCAGCGCGTTGTCCCCCACGAAGGGCACCTGGCCGGCCAGGAACTCGTAGAGCATGATGCCAAGCGCGTAGACATCGGTCCGCTGGTCCCCTCGCTTGCCCTCGATCTGCTCGGGCGCCATGTAGTCGGGAGTGCCCAGGCGGTCGTTGAGGTATCGCCAGGTGACGCGCCGCGCGCCCGCCATCAGGGCGATGCCGAAGTCGAAGAGCTTGAGCTGCCCCTCGGCGGTGACCAGGACGTTCTCCGGCTTGAGGTCGCGGTGGGCGATGCCGTGAGCGTGGGCGTGAGCCAGCGCGCCGGCGAGCTGCCTGCCATATCCGACCGCCTCATCGACGCCGAGTGGCAGCCGGCCGCGGAGGTTCTGGCGGAGGGTCTCGCCCTCGACGTACTCCAGCACCAGGTACGGACGGCTGCGATCGTCGCCCACGTCAAGGGAGCGCTGCACGTTGGGATGGTCCAGGCGGCGTGCGATGGCCGTCTCCCGGCGAAAGCGCTCGAAGGTCTGCGGGTCCCCGATGATGGCGAGCGACGGCACCTTGAGCACCACCCGCACCTGGGAACGCTCGTCGATCGCCTCGTAGGCCTCGCTGAAACCGCCCTCGCCCAACCTCCGCACGATGCGGTAGTGGTCGACAAGGGAGCCTGCGCTCAGCTGGCCCTCGGATGCCACCGTCATCTCCACGGCAGCCAGCGCCGCCCACGGTCCGGGGCCGGCGCCTCGACGGGCCCCGCGACCCGGACCACAACCACACTGACATTATCGGGAGCCCCCCGAGCGATCGCAACCTGGATCAGGGAGGCGGCGACCGCGCCGGGGTCGAGGTCGGCGGCCACCTCGTTGACGATCTCCTCGCGGGTCAGCTCGCTCCACAGGCCGTCACTGCAGAGCACAAACACGTCGCCCTGCTGAATCGGGCGGCGGCTGATGTCGACGTTCACGAAGAGCTCGGCGCCCAGGCTGCGGGTCAGCTGGTTGCGAGCCGGATGATGAACGGCCTGCTCCGCGGTGATGATGCGCAACCGGAGCATCTCCACGGCCTGGGTGTGGTCAGACGTGCACTGGACGATGACGCTGTCGCGGATGAGGTAGACCCGGCAGTCCCCGACATGGCCGATCAGCGCCTCGTGGGCGGTGAGCACCAGGGCGGTGGCGGTGGATTGGAGGTTGAACGCCTCGGGATGGCCCTGCGAGTGATTCCAGATCGCCAGGTTGGCGGCGTTGAACGCCTGGCGAAGCCAGCGCTCGGGTCGATCGGGGCTGGGTTGGCCCTCGGCCAGAGTTTCGACGACCATGCGGCTGGCGACCTCCCCGGCCCGATGACCACCGAGACCGTCGGCGACCGCGAAGACGTGGAAGCCGCATTCCGGATCACTGCGGACGAGCACCGCATCCTCGTTGTTCTGACGGCAGGGCCCGGTGTCCGTCCGCGCCGCAGCGCGCACGGAAGGCATGGAGGCGAAGGTCCCCGCCGGTCTCGCCGTTTCCGTGCCAGGAGCGAGCCGCATCCCGCCAACCCTAAGGACTGGCGGTCCGGGCCGGCCAGGGTCTTCGCGTCCTACTGGAGGAGGTCCGGGGATGGGCGCGACGCCCAACACCCGCAGGGCGGCGGGCTTGCCCGCGCCGGTCATGCCGAAGCCTGGAGGACGTCGCGAATGCGCAGGCAGAGCTGGAGATTGAGCCGGGTATCGGGATCGCTGAGGCGGAGATGTCCCACGTCCTCGATGCGCCGAAGCCGGTAGAGGACGGTGTTGCGATGCAGCTTGAGCCGCTGAGCGGTCTCGGTGGGAGAGCCATGGCACCGGAAGAAGGCGTCGAGGGTGCGCAGCAGGTCCCCTCCCCCCTTCTCGTCGTAGTCCATGAGGGTGCCGATGCTGTCCCGATAGAACTCGTGCACCTCGGGGTGCTGGGCCATCGAGTAGAGGAGGCGGTGGAGACCGAGGTCGGCGAAGGACACCACACTCGCCGTGCCGTCGAGCTTGAGCCCCATGCCCAGTGCCTGTTCGGCCTCCCGGTGGGAGGTGCGGATGCCGCCGAGCCCGTGCTTGGGCCGGCCGATGCCGACCGCGACCGGGACTCCCCCGACCGCCGAGCGGCAATCGGCGGCGAGCTCCGCGGCCGCTCGCCGGAGGTCACCGAGGCCGGCGCCGGCGATCACGACCACCGCGCCCTGGTGAGCGGCGGCGAGCACCGCCAGCTCGCGCCGCTGCGCCCAGCGCTGGACCGAGCGGACGCCGCTGTCCGGCCAACCCTGGGGGGCGGGACCGGCGGGGCGCCCGGAGGGCCGCACCACCATGACAACGGAGTCGTCACCCAGCGAGGCGCCGACCCGGCGCGCCCGCTCGAGCATCGACGCCTCGGAGCCGTAGGCGCCGGTGAGGAGCGCGGTGGCGAACTCCCCCTCCAGGTCGTCTCGAGCGGCCAGAACCGCCCGCTCCCGGTCCAGCTCGATGGCGCAGGCCGAGGCCGCCCGAGCGCAGCCGAGCCGAGCGAGCTGGTCCAGGCCCCCCTCCGCTCCCAGGACGGAGATGAAGCCACCGATGCCATCGCGGAGCGGGATGGGAGCCACCACCCGGGCAAACCCCGGAGCGCCCACCGAGAACTCGCGGACGGGAGGGTTGGCCGCGAGGACCACCGAGGAGTCCGCGAAGCGGCGCACCGCCGGCATCTCCTCAGCCCACGGACCGGCCGGCACGGCCGCGGGAATGGCTCCAGCTTCGTGGCGGAGCTCGCCCGACTCGTCCTGCCATGCGGCGGCGAGCTCCAGCAGCTCGGAGAGACGGTCGACGATCCCTGCCGGGCCGGCGCCGTTGAGCGCCAGCTCCATCAGCTCGGTCTGCAGGTGCTGGGCACGGTCGTGGAGTGCGGTCCGCTGGTCCAGGATGAACCGCGTCGTGGCCTGCTGTACGTCGGCGAGGTGGGCCTGTTCGGGCAGCAGCAGCAGGGGAAGCATCAGGCGGTCGGCCAGCTCGATGGAGGCGGCGGCCACGTCGCCGACGACAGCCGCGGCCACCCCGCCCTTGCCGGCGAAGCTCTCCAGGACCCGGGTGAGATCGAGGCGCTCGTCGAGCAGCTTGATCGAGCGCACCGCGATGAAGGCTATCTCCCCTCCCTTGATCGCCTCGAAGGCGGGCGGCCGGGTGCGCAGCGAGGTGGCCCAGTCGACCTGACGCTCCAGGCCCCCCCGGCCTCCGAGCAGGTCGGTGCCGGCGGGCAGGGCACCGCGCCAGAGGTCCATCACCGTGATCACCGGGATCTCCGAACCGGGGGGTCGCCATCCCGACCGTTCATCAGGCCCGCTCCAGGTACTGCTCCTGCTCCCACGGAGTGACCTGGGTGCGGTATTCCTTCCACTCCAGGGCCTTGACCTCGAGGAAGCGCTCCGACAGCGTGTCTCCCAAAGCGTCGAGCACCACCTCGTCCGCCTCGAGGGCGGTGATGGCGTCCTTGAGGTTGTCGGGCAGCAGCCCGACGTTGCGGCGCTCCAGCTCGACATCGTCAAAGCCGTAGAGGGACTCCTCGACCGGAGGCGGTAGAGGGAGGCGCCGCTCGATGCCGTCGAGCCCGCAGCGGAGCATCACGGCGAATGCCAGGTAGGGGTTGCAGGATGGATCGGGAGAGCGCAGCTCCACCCGGGTGACCTCGGGACGGCCGACATGGGGTACCCGGACCAGGGCGCCACGGTTGGTGCGGGCCCAGGAGACGAAGACCGGGGCCTCGAACCCGCGCACCAGGCGCTTGTAGGAGTTGATGAGCGGCGCCAGCACCAGGCACATCCCGGCGGCGTGGTGGAGCTGGCCGGCGATGAAGTGCTTGGCGACGTCGCTCAGCCCGTAGTCGTCGTCGCCTGCGAAGGCGTTGCCGCCGTCGCCGGCCCGGGCCAGCGACTGGTGGACGTGCATGCCGCTGCCGGGCTGTCCCTGGAAGGGCTTGGGCATGAAGGTGGCGGTGAGACCGTGCTGCTGGGCGATGGCCCGAAGCGTGTAGCGGAAGGTGACCACGTCGTCCGCGGCCTTGAGCGCCTCCTGAGCGCCCACGTCGATCTCGTGCTGCCCGCACCCCACCTCGTGATGGAGGGTGTTGATCTCGAGCCCCATGGCCCGGAGCTGCTCGGCCATGGTCTGGCGAACCGCCACGGTCGGGTCGGTGGCGAAGTCGAAGTAGCTGCCCCGCTCATGGCGGGGCTGCACCGGCCGGCCCAGCTCGTCGTGCTCGAGCAGGTAGAACTCGATCTCCGGCCCCACCCGGTATTCGTAGCCGAGCCCCGCCGCGCGCTCGGTCGCCCGCCGCAGCGCTCGCCGCGAATCGCCCGGGTAGGCCTCGCCCTCCGGGGTCGTGAGCCAGCAGATCATCCGCCCGGTCGGCGCCTCAGCCCACGGCAGGACGGCGAACGTGGCCGGATCGGGCACCAGGTACATGTCCGACTCGGCGGTGCGGGCGACCGACTCCACCGATGATCCGTCGAACCACACCCCGTGCTCCAGCGCCGAGGCCAGCTGGTCGGCGGGAATGGTCACCGTCTTCACCGACCCGGTGACGTCGGTGAACTGGAGATCGAGGTGGCGGATGCCGGCCGCCTGGGCTGCGGCGACTGCGTCGGGGATCTCGGGGCGGTGGCGGGGGGAGGCCATGAGCACCTCGGATGGCGGAGACTCCTGACGAGAGCCTCCCGGTTAGTACGCTGCGCCTAAGGATATCGGACACAA
>PLAX01000140.1 GCA_003135255.1 Candidatus Dormiibacterota bacterium
CGGTGACGATGAACGATGCGACCGCCTCCGGTAGCCCCGTCCGGCGCACCATCGCGAAGCTCCCAGAGCGGGCGCCGCTCACGCGTCATCCACCGGAAGCGCCCCCGAGGGATGGCGGTGGCCCGAGACCACGGCGGCGTCGGGCCACGCCTTCCCTTCCGGCGTCAGTGGCCCAGCGCCGCTGTGGCCTGCGACTGCATGGTCGCCTCGATGGTGGAGACGTTGGAAGCACTGGGATTGGCGACGAAATTCTTCATGTCGCTCCACATGTCGCTCTCCCAGCTTCCCTGGAGGTCGTCGAGGCTGAACACAAAGGCAGTGGCATCGACCAGGCCCTTGGCGTCCGACTCGGAGACGGGATCGGGGTAGGAGCTAAGCGGAACCTTGCTATTCGGAGAGGCGAAGCCGCCGGCGTGCGCCCAGATCTCGGCACCTTCGGGACCCGCCAGGTACTTGATGAGGGCTTGGGCCTGGGGCGTCTTGGTGAGCATCATCGCCACGTCGCCGGCTCCCTGGACGGCGCTGGCGTTGGCGCTGTCGGCGGACGGCGCCGGGAACGGGAAGAAGCCGTAGCAGGGTGTCTTGCTCGGATCGGCGGTGCACGTGCTGCTCGCGGTCGGGCTCGACACGGGGCTGTAGGTGCTGGAGTTCGATGTGATCTCGGAGACCACGAAGTCCGCCTCGATCACCATCGCCGCCTGGGGCGTCGTGCCGGCCTTGGGGAAGACCTTGTCGACGCAGTCGGGGTAGAGCTGGCTGAGCGCCCCGGATGTGCCGCCGAGGAGGAAGGACGACTGGCCCACGATCTGAGCCATGGTGGTGAACGCGTTGGTCACCGTGGGGTCGGTCCACGAGATGTCGTGGGCCGCGAGCTTGTTGTAGTCAGCAGCGCCTGCTGTCTTGAGGTACACGTTCTGCCAGAAGTCGGCGATCGGCCAGCCGACGTCGGAGCAGAGGGAGAAGGGGGTGACGCCGGCGGCCTGCAGCTGACTTGCGTCAGAGACGAGCTGTTCCCAGGTCGTCGGCGTCGAGGAGAGACCGGCGGCGGCGAACTCCGCCGGGTTGTACCAGATCGTGTTCTTGTTGGCCGCCTTGAACCACACGCCGTAGAGGGTGCCATCGTGGCTCGCCAGAGTGTTCCAAGCGCTGCTGTAGTTGGAGGTCAGGCTGCCGAGGATGCTCGCGAGCGGCTGGATCTTGCCCTCGCCTGCCAGCGTGTTCAGCTCACCGGGGTCCGGGACCAGGGCGACGTCCGGCGGCGCCCCGCCGGCGATCGCAGAGTTGAGGGCCGTATCCATGTTGCTGCCCTTGCCCGTGTAGTTGACGGTGATCCCGGTCTCGTTCTCGAAGGGGGTCACGGCCGCCAGGAAGTCCTGCTGCTCGGTGCTCGTCCACTCCGCCCACACCGTGACGGAGCCGCCGATCTTCGCCGACGAGGCCGCGGACGACATGGACGACGTGGACGACGTGGACGACGAGCCGCAAGCGGCTGCCCCCAGGGTCAACAGAGCCGTCGCTGTGGCGAGGAGGCTCATACGTGGCAGGTGTTTCATCAGGTCTCTCCTCCGTTGCTCGGCACATCCGTGCCGCCCGTCGCGCGGGCCTTCACCTCTACGTGGCACCGTACCTTTCCCTGTCCACCCTCACTATTGGCCGAAAGGGTAGAGAGTCCTATCCCCCGCCGGGGTGATGTGCGAACCCATGCCCCTCGGGCTAGCATCAACCCACACACGGCGCGTGATGGCGACGACCGCAAACACACCGGCGACGCTGGGTGCGCGCTCCGACGGGACAGGTGAGGAGGGTGTGACCATGGCCGCGCAGGCACGTCGGCGGAGCCTGGTACTCCGTCGCATCGTGGCCACACCGGCCCCTGACCCGGGCGCGCCCAACCTCGAGGCGGCCGTCCTGCCGGAGACTGGCAGAGCCCCTGGAGGAGGCTGGCGGCGTCACCTGGGTTCGCTGGCCTTCCTGACCCCAGCCGGCATCTGGCTGCTGGTCATCGTCGGCTACCCGTTGATCGGGACCATCCGTGACAGCTTCTACAACAACGACTCGACCAAGCTCGTGGGTCTGGGCAACTACAAGACCCTGTTCTCAACTGCCGACATCCTGGTCACCTTCCGTAACAACGTCATCTGGGTGATCGTCTTCCCCTTCTTGGTGACGTTCCTGGGACTCCTCTTCGCGGTGCTGACTGAGCGCGTCCGCTGGGCGACCGCCTTCAAGACCATCATCTTCATGCCCATCGCCTTCAGCGCGACCGCTTCGGCGCTGGTGTGGAACAGCATCATGAGCATCGATCCGCACGTTGGGATGCTGAACGCCAGCATCGAGACGGTGGACGATTGGTTCAACGCCCCCGGCCTCTATCCCGTCAACGCCTCGGCGGGGCAGACCGTCGCCAGCCTGGCCGCAACCGGCCTCCGACCGGGTCCCGGCGCGACCCTCGAGAGCACCGCAACCGTCGCACCGGGGCAGACACTCAAGCTCGGTATGATCGGCATCAGCCCGGCGACGCTGCAACTGGTCGGCGCCGAGAAGGCGGTGGTGCCGCCGGCGGCCTCCGGCGCGGTGAGCGGGGTGGTCTGGCGTGATTTCTCTCCGAGCCACCCCGCCGTAAGAGGGGTGGTATTCCCGGACGAGGACGGTATCGCCGGGTTGCACCTCAGCCTGTTGAGCAGCAACGGCAGCAGCGTGGCGTCCACGGTCACCGATGCCCACGGTGCGTTTAGCTTCAGCAGCCTGAGCACCGGCAGCTACCGCGTCGAGGTGGTCGCCAACAACTTCGCGTCGGGATTCACCGGCATCTACTGGCTGAGCGGCACTCAATCTCTGACCCCGACGAGCGGGCTCAGCCAGACGGCGCAGGCGCTGCTCAGCGTCCCCTTGGTCGACCTCTCCATGATCACCGCCTACCTTTGGATCTGGGCCGGTTTCGCGATGGTGATCATCGGCGCCGGGTTGGCCGCCCTGAATCGTGAGGTCCTCGAGGCGGCGCGGATCGACGGCGCCACCGAATGGCAGACCTTCCGCCGCGTGACCATGCCGATGCTGGCACCGGTGCTGATCGTGGTCCTCGTCACCATGATCATCAACGTCCTGAAGATCTTCGACATCATCGTCAACATGGCTCCCTCGGTGTCCCAGGCCAACACCCTGGCCGTGGCCATGTACGACTTCGGGTACGCCTCGTCGCCGTCGGCCAACGGTCTGGCCAGCGCCATCGCCGTGATCCTCTTCATCCTGGTCGTGCCCGTGATCTACATCAACCTCCGGAGGATTCGGTGATGAGCGTGGCGGAGGCGGCCGGCCTCGCGATTCCCGTCAGACGAAGACGGCTCAGCATTCATTTTCGTCCGTCGCGACTGGTGCTCAACGTCGTGTTGGTTCTCGTCGCCATCTTCTGGCTCGTTCCGACCATCAGTCTGACGGTGATCTCCTTCCGGCCCGAAGGACTGTTCGGGATCTCGGGTTGGTGGACGGTGCTCACCGCGCCGTCGCAGTTGACGATCCAGAACTACGAGACCCTCCTCTCCACCGGTTTTGCAACCGGCGGCATCCTCGACTCGCTGGTCACCACTGCCGCCATCACCGTCCCGGCGACGATCCTGGTGACGGTCCTCTCCAGCCTGGCGGCGTACTCGCTCGTCTTCGGCCGCTGGCGCGGCCGCACTGCCGTCTTCCTTGTGATCGTCGCGCTGCTGGTCGTCCCCGTCCAGGTCGCGCTCATCCCCGTCGCCCAGCTCTATGACGCGTTCGGCAATCTCACCGGTCTCAAGCTCTTCGGCTCCCTCCCCGGAGTGATCATCTTCCACGTCGCCTTCGGCCTCCCCTTCGGTGTCTTCCTGATGCGCAACTTCTACACCGGGATCCCCAAGGATCTCCTGGAGGCCGGTCGGATCGACGGGGCGGGGGAATGGACACTCTTCCGCCGCGTGGTCATGCCTCTCGGCCTGCCGGCGGCCGCCTCGCTCGCCATCTTCCAGTTCATCTGGGTGTGGAACGACCTCCTGGTGGGCCTCGTCTTCCTGGGAGGCAACCCGCACCACACCCTGACCATCTTCCTATTCAGCCAGACACGCACCCTCGCCGCTAACTACTGGGTGATCTCCACCGGCGCGATGATCTCCATCATCGTCCCGCTCGCCATCTTCTTCTCCTTTCAGCGCTACTTCGTCCGCGGCGTGCTCGCCGGGGCGGTCAAGTGAGGCATCTGCCATGGCCCGTGTCGTCCTGAAGGATCTGACCAAGCGTTACGCTGGCGGCAACCTCGCCGTCGATCGGCTCAACCTGGAGGTGGCGGACGGCGAGTTCGTCTGCCTGGTCGGCCCCTCCGGCTGCGGCAAGACCACGGCGCTGCGGATGATCGCAGGACTCGAGGACATCTCCAGCGGCGAGGTGTCCATCGGCGACAAGGTCGTGAACATGCTGCCACCGCGCGACCGTGACATCGCGCTGGTCTTCCAGAGCTACGCCCTGTATCCCCACATGAGCGTCTACGACAACATGGCGTTCGGGTTGAAGCTGCGCAAGACGCCGAAGGCCGATATCGAGAGGTCGGTCAGGGAGGCGGCTCGCATCCTCGACCTGGAACGTTTCCTTGACCGCAAACCCGGGCAGCTCTCCGGAGGCCAGCGTCAGCGGGTGGCGCTCGGCCGGGCGATCGTACGGGAGCCGGCAGTTTTCCTGATGGATGAGCCCCTCTCGAACCTCGACGCCAAGCTCCGCGTGCAAACGCGCGCTGAGATTGCCCGGCTGCATCAGCGGCTGCAGGCGACCATGATCTACGTCACCCACGACCAAGTCGAGGCGATGACCATGGCCGACCGAATCGCCGTCATCAGCGACGGGGTGCTCCAGCAGGTGGGGACGCCCAAGCAGCTGTACGAGGAGCCGTGCAACCGCTTCGTCGCGGGCTTCATCGGATCACCGTCCATGAACTTCGTCGAGCTCAAGGTGCAGCGGGAGGATGGCATGCGCCTGGTCTGCGAGGGCACCCAGGTCGTGCTGGACGATGCGATGGCTGCCCAGCTGCGCGACCTCGGTCTGGAGGCGGCGACGGTCGGCGTGCGGCCGGAGCACCTGCGGGTCGGCGAGCCAGAGGGTCCGGGACTGCGGGTCTCTGCAACTGTCGACGTTGTGGAGTTCCTCGGCAACGACGCGCTGATCCACGCTGCCGCCGAGGGGAGGGACGTGGTCGCCATCGTCGGGGCGGATATTCACCTCGCGGTCGGCGACGCCGTGATCCTGTCGGCGGCACCGCGCCACGTGTACTTGTTCGAGCCGCAAAGCGAGATGAGCCTGGGCGCGCGCTGAGCGCCCGCTCCAGCGCACCCCTAGCGCTTGCACCAGGTTTTCCTTCCTGCGGGGGCGTATCGTGGTGGGTGGCGGCCGGCAGCCGCGCCGGGCTCGCGATGTGTGCCCGCCGCCCGGATGGGATGGGGTGATGGAGCCATATCTCGAGATCTGGAGGCCTTCGGGGCGAGAGGTCGCCGTGCTCACCGAGCGGCCGGTGACCATCGGCCGTGGCCTCGACACCGCGCTGCGGCTGTCCGATGACGCCGAGGTGTCCCGCCTGCACGCGGTCATCGAGAAGGTGACGTCGGGATGGAGCGTCCGGGATCTGGGCAGCCGCAACGGGACGTACGTGAATGCGGAACGCATCCTCGGAGAGCGAGTGCTCAGGCCCGACGACGAGATCCAGGTGGGGGGCGTCAGGATGTTCTTCCGAGCCGAGGACGTCGCTGGAAGCCTGACCGTGACCAGATCGCTGAGCCGGGCTCCCGTGCTCACCCGCCGGGAGCAGGCGGTGCTTCAGGCGCTCTGCCGCCCGGTCGCCCTTGGCGATATGTTCACCGAACCCGCCTCGGTGCGCCAGATGGCCGTGGCTCTCAGGGTCACCGAGACCGCGGTCAAATACCACCTGAACAACCTCTATGAGAAGTTCGGCATCGCTGGCGTTGGAGACCGACGGAGGGTCCGCCTTGCCAACGAAGCGCTCCGCCATGGCGCGATCGCCGTCTCCGAGATGATCTCCGCGATTCAGGACCACCCCGTGGAAACTCCCCGCGGTGTTGATCCGATCCCATCGAGGACGCCGGCAGGGGCCGCCGCCGCGCCACCCCGAAGAGGTGGGGGGGGCGAATCAGCCGGCGCGCGGGGGGCCTGACCGGGTCACCGAGGCACGCCCCCCGAGCCGTCCGGGAGGGTCGCGGCCGTCCAGACCCCCACCGTGGCCGCTCGCCGCCCCGCGCTGGACGATCCAGTCGCCGCTCGCAGAGAGGTGATGAATCCTCGAGCCGAATGCGGCCGCCGGCCCAGATCGACGGCCAGCCCGGCCTTGAACGCGGCCTCCACCGAGCCGGCGGCTCTCGGATCGATCTTCCCCCAGTCGGGAGGATCGCCGAAACGGGGTGGATGACCCACCATCAGCGCGAAGGTGGTCGCGGCAAGTCCGAAAACATCGGCGGCCGGGGTTGCCCGAGCCCCGGCCAGCATCTCCGGTGCCATGTACCCGGGACTCCCCATCACCGCTCGCGGGTCGGTCTCGGCGCCGACGCCGACGGAGCCGTCACGGAGCTGCGAGATTCCGAAGTCGACCAGGATCGCGTGCGGCTCCGTGCCGGACGTGAGGATCACATTGCTGGGCTTGACGTCGCCGTGCACGATCACCGGAACCTGGCTGTGGAGGTGATCAAGGACGCCCGCGACCTGGCCCATCCAGTGGAGGACCGCTCCGACGGGAAGGCCAGGGTTGCCTCGCTCGGCAAGCCGCCGATCCAGCGGCGTCCCGTCGATCCAGTCCATTACCAGGTAGTAGCGGTCGCGGATGATGAAGTCCTCACGAACGACGCTGGCGTGCGGATCGGGTGTCATCCGAAGCAGGACGCTCGCCTCATTGAGGGTCTCGCGGCGGCGGGACCCGTCACGGGGATCGAGATACCTCACCTTGATCGCCACCTGACGTGAGTGAAGGTGATCGAGAGCGCGGAGTACCTGGCCCTCGCCCCCACGACCGATGACCTCCAGGATCTCGTAACGGCCCCGCAGGCGGCGCCGGCCCAGGCGGGATCCGACCGCCGCGGGGGCGGCACGAGCCACCGTCCTATCCGCTGTCCCCGGAGCCGGCCCAGAGGACGCAGTCTCCGCCCGGCCGCTGATCTTCCGGTCAGCTTCGGCACGACCTCGCAGCCCCGAGAGACCGCCGAGCCTCAGACCACCGGACACCGCGGCCAGAGCTCCGACCCGAGGGCGGGCGGCCAGTGCCGCGAGCAGGACGAGCCCGATCAGGATCAGGAGTGAGGGCACGAGCCATGCCGGCCCCAGCAGCGCCGGCACCGTCGCGAGGCCGGCGCCGGATGGCTGCGACACCACGATTCCGAGCACCCATCCGGGCAGAGAGACGCTGCCATATCCGGCGACGGTCCTGACGCCGTCAGCGGTGTACGTGGCGGCACCGGTGCGACCGGCAAGCGCGGCTGTCACCGCCGGCGAGAAGACCCGCGTCCTCAGAGCTCCGTCCGCCATCATGGACGCGTCGCTCAGACCTGAGTGCAGGGTCGTGGTCATCGCGGAGCTGTACAGGAGGATCCCCCCTGGGAGCACCGCTTGGACCTCCGGCGTCGCAGTGGCGTCGGGATCGACAGGGCTCAGGAGGTTGGCGACCTGGCTGGCCTGCAGCACGCCGACGAGCGCGCCGCTCAGGGTCCCGGTGGTCGCCAGCCGGCCGACAAACCAGTCGAGCGTGCCACCACTTCCCGTGACCGGGGAAACCAGCGGGGTGGCGCTCAGAGCGGCGAGCCATCGGGCTCCAGCGAGGTTGATGCCACTGCCACTACTGGCTGCTATGGCATGACCAGACAGTTCGGTGAGCTCGAGAAGAGAGAAGTCGTTGGTGCCGGTGAGGAGCGTCTGGAAGGTGGCGGCCAGCTGGGTCGGGCTTTCGGTGGAGTCTCCGACCATGGCAGCGGCGTAGCCGTCGAGCTCGTGGTCGACCTCGCCGATCCAGGCTGATACGCGGCTGGCTGCCGCAACCGCCGTGCTCTGGTCCGCCTCCTGGCTCGCGATGCCGGCCGCGGTTGCCGTCGAGGCTGTTCGCATCAGTCCAACCGCGCCAACGGCGACGAGCACGCTGGCCAGCAGGCCAAACAGCCACCGAGCCGCCCTCTCGTGAAGCCCGCTCGGACGCTGCTGTGCCACACCACGACCGGTGGCGAGACGGGTCACCACGAACTGATCCTAGACGCGCGCCGCAGCAACGTCCGGTAGGAAGGAGGGGCAAAAGGCCTTCCGCTGCACGGTTCTTCGGCGCGCGGCCACGGCACGGGCAGCGCGCGCCCAGTAGGCCCTGCCCGTCCGCAATGCGTGCAACCGCTCTCAGGAGTTTGGTCGACGCTGTTGGTCGCCAGCGACGGAGAATGAAGGCTGGTGCCGCGCCGATGATGGCCGTCGTCTCGCAGGCACGCCGTGAGCTCGGCAGCAGGACCGAGGGGCGCCCAGCGCCAGCACGCAGCCCACACCGGCGACCGTGGTGCTGCGCTTGCGCACGTCATCGCCGCGCGTGCGTGCCTCCCCTCGTGCCTCAGGCGGTGAGCGCGTCCCGGGCGGACGGGGTCCGCAGCCGGATCAGGTTGACCACGTCGGCGCTTCCGCGGCTGCGGTCGATCACCTCGCTGGCGCGGCGGATCAGGTCGAGCGACCCGACCTCGCCCCGGACCGCGAGCGTGTCGTCGTCGCCGGCGATGACCCGCAGCGAGAAGCCGTCGGCACCGAGCTCCTCCAGCAGGGCATCCTCGACCCGCTGCCTCACGTCGGCCAACCCGCCAGCTGCCCGGCGCCGCCGGATGCCCACCAGAGAGGTGACCGAGGCACCGTGACGGGCGAGCCTCTTCCCGCCACGCCGGGCCGACTCCCGGCGGTCGGCCCCCTTGTGCGGGTGGAAGAAGAAGGCGGCGACCGCGGCGGCAACCGCACCCATCCCGACGATGTGTAGGCGCTTCATGGCTTCCCTGGTCGATCGGCGGACAGCGGCGACGAGCGGTCCAGTAGACCTCTGTGGAGAGAGATCGCCGGGCTCAGGTCAGAGGTTACGCGAGCGGTGCGCACCCGCCAATCCCCCGAACAGGTGAGATCCTCCCCGGCGGGACTGGGCGAAACGACGTCCCCAGCAGGGTGCTGGCCGGGCCGGTGAGCGCGAAGAGGACGCGACCCACCGCCGCTCAGGACCCCTCAGGACGCGATCGGCTCGAAGTCGAGGGCGACGCACGGCTCGTCGCCGACCACCCAGGCGTCATGGCCAGGGCCGACCTCGAACGCCTCGCCGGGACCGACCGTCACCTCCCGGCCGTCTGCCCCGCGGACCACCATGCGCCCGGCCTCGACGTAGCCGATGTGCGCCGCCGAGGGCAGGCCGGTCTGAGGGCCGGCATGCTGAGACCAGCGCCAGCCCGGCCGGTAGACGCCCCGGCCGATGCGGAGAGACGGGAGCTTCGCCGTCGATCGCCGGCTGCCGTCCAGGAACTCGCGGGAGTCGCCCCCACCATCAAGTCCCACCGTGACCACGTCCGTCATCGGGAAGCCACCTCCAGCGCCACCGGCACGCCCTGGCGCGAGCCGCCAGCAATCCTGCTCGCCCGCGGGGGCGGGGTGCCGGCCGAAGGATCAGCCGCCGAGTACCAGCTCCGCGACCTGGCGAAGCACGGCGGGATCCGGGGTCACGTGGACGAGCAGGGTCGTCAGCAGTGATCGCCTCCATTCGACGAGCTCGTCCCGGCTCTTGGGTGCCGGCCCGATGAGGGCGACCTGCTCGATCATCGCGGTCGGCACGGCCGCCGCCGACTCCTCCGCCAGGGCCGCGCGGTAGTGCGCGTCACGGTAGGGGGAGTAGTAGGTGGCGATCCAGCCGTCCGCGATCTCCCGGGCGAGGGCGACGTTCCTCGGGCCCTCGGCTGCCAGCAGGATGGGGATGTCGGGGCGGAGCGGTCTCACCATCGAGAGGAAGGGGCGGCCCAGCCCGGAGCCCCCCGGCAGGGGGAGAGACAGGTGGCGGCCCCGGTATTCGACCGGATCGCGGTGGAGGAGCACGCGGCGGACGATCTCCACGTAGTCGCGGGTCCGCCCCAGGGGCGGGTCAAAGGGCTGCCCGTACCAGCCCTCCACGAGGTCCCGAGCCGCATCGTCGCGGTGTGGGTGCCAACCCAGGCGAGCGGCGTCAGAGCATCGGAGCCCGATGCCTCGGAGGTCCACACCGACTCGTAGCCGAGGTTCTCCGCCTCCCGCACGGTCTCCAGCAGCCGGGGCGGCGGCCCGTCCTCGCCCCAGAAGCCGAGCAGCAATCCCAACTTCATGCGCGTTCCACGCTACTCCCGCCACGCGGCGGTCCGCGACGCAGGGGAGAAGTGGGCTGACGCCGGGCGGGTCGCCTCCGCCCCCATCGACCCGGGTCGGCCGGGCGGCGGCGCCCCTGCCGAGTAGTGAATCTGGACCACCGTCACAGAGCGCACCCGACTGTCGCGGAGTGGCTGGGAGCGGGCCATACTCCAGACGATGACCCAGCAGACGGGAGCGCCTCTGTGACGGATCGGAGTGAGACCGCGCGCGCGGAACAGCATTCCCCGAGGAATCTGGGCACTCTGACCGTGCTCCTCCTCGACGACCACGCGGTGATGCTGGAGGCGTTGCGGGCCCTCATCCATAGCGACGACACCCTGGTCGTCATCGGCACCGCAAGCCGCGTTCCGGACGCCATCCGCCTGGCGCGGGGCATGCAGCCCGACGTGGCGGTCATCGACGTCCACATGCCCGATGGGGGCGGTTGGGCGGCCGCGCGCGGCCTGCGCGAGGTCTGTCCCGACATCCGTCTCGTCGCCTTCTCCGCCTACGACGACGCTCTGGTGACCCGTACCATCGCGGCGGCCGGCATCCACGCCTTCGTCTCCAAGGGGTCCGAGATCGGTGTGCTGCTCGCAGCGATCCGCGGCGAGGACCTCATGCCCACGCCGACGCGGCAGATGCCGCTCTTCCGCAGGACGATTGCCTCCGCTGCGGAGTGAGCCGGCGCGGGCGGTAGGTCAGCTCCTGAGCCGGCGCTGACCAGCTGCCCGCCCTATCGCGAGGCCTCCGAGGGCGACGCCTCCACCCTTGGCGTGGTCGCCTCAACCGACGAGAGCGCCAGCACCCTCCCATGCGCGTAGCCGATCTCACCCCTCCCCGCAGGCGGCCACCTCCGTGACCATCCCGGCGAACTCCAGCTCCATCCGGTCGATGAGGCGGCGCAGGCCCACCAGCTCGTCGCGGACCACCTCTCCCGGCCGGTCACCGCGGGGGCGGGAGACGAAGCGCTCGAGGTTCAACGCGACGGCCCAACCCCCAGGGCGACGGGTGCAGGGGAGCCGGGGAGCTGCAAGATGGCCGTCAGCGGATGCGCGGGGGCCGGCACCTCGCCGACGAGGTCCGCAACCACCGCCGCCAGCTCGGCATCAGACACCACCGCGGGCGCCGGAGCCTTCGCGTCCTCGCGGGGCACCCAGCATTTCACCGTGGTCCCGGCGCCGGGCCGGCTCTCGAGCGACCACGATCCGCCCAAGGCCTCGCTGCGCTCCCGCATCGAGCTGAGCCCGACGTGGCCGGTGGGTGAGTAGCCCGTCCCCTCCGGGACGAACCCGGGCCCGTCGTCGCGGACGGTGACCGCGTAGCCGGCGGCACTGTCTCTCAGCTCCACCGTGACGGTGGAGCCGGCGGCATGCTTGCGGGCGTTGACGACGGCCTCGCAGGTGATCCGGTAGAGGGTGGTGGCGACCGTCCCGGAGGGCTCGTTCGCGAAACTGCCGTCGAGGACGCAGTGGAGATCGCCGTCCTGCTCGACCTGCTCGAGATACTGACCCAGGGCCGTGGTGAAACCGCGCTCCACGACCTGCGGATGTAGCTCTGACATCAGCGTGCGCATCCGGGTGATCGACGCCTGAACGGCGTCGGCGGCGCGATCCAGCGACGACGCCTGCTTGGGGTCGGCGATGCCGCGCCGCGCGATCTGGAGGCGGGTGTGCCCCACCGCCATCCACTGCAGCATGTCGTCGTGGATGATCCCGGACAGACGGCGGCGCTCCTCGTCCTGGAGGATGACCAGGCGCAGCAGCAGCCCCTTCCGCCGCTCGTCGGCGGCGCGCAGCTCCTCGAGGCTCTGATCCAGCTCACGGGTGCGCTCATCGACGACATGGTCGAGCTGCCGGTTCTGCTGCTGCAGCTGGAGGCCGAGCGACCGGGTGTCGCGCACGAGGATGAATTGGCGCGTGAGAACGATCCCCATGATGCCGAAGCTGTCCCAGAGCATGAAGGCGTCGAGCCCCACCCCGCGCAGCTCGCGCCCGGCGACCACGAGGCCCGCGGCGATCATCGGGACGTAGGGGAGAATCGTCCGCCAGCGGTTCTGCTGGACGGGCTGCTCAGTGATCCGGCTCGTGGAGGTTATCGCCCGCAGCGCGCCCAGGCCGATGAGGCAATACCCGAAGGTCCAGCCGACGTCGGCGGGGCTGGTGGCGCCGTAGTTCTGCACCGTGGTGAGGTAGGCGAAGGTGCTGTCGGCGACCGTGTTGAGGAGTATCCCCAGACCCAGGAAGACGAACGGCTGCCGGCCGCCCGAGGGCATGCGGGAGAGGGCGAGGATGACGATCGTCCCCATGAAGACGCCACTGAGCGGGTACGCCAGGCTGAGGAACTGCTGCATGAAGCCGGCGACCGAATCCGCGTAGATGGTCCCGAGGATGGTCGCCCAGCTCACGAAGAGAGCGCCACCGACCATCAGCAGGCCGTCGAGGAGCAGCGAGATCCGGGTACCGGCCCCGCGGAAGGCGGGCAGCGAGATCAGTCCGGCGATCGCGAGTGGGATGGCGGTGACGTAGCCCACGTCCGGCCAGGAGGGGAAGAGGCTGGCCGGGCTCTGGCCCAGGACCACCTCGCGAAAGGTCCAGTCCGCCTGGCCCAGTCCCCAGCTGAGCGCGGAGAGGCCGATGAGGGCCCACGCCCGGCGAGCTGCGGTGCGCCGGCTCCGGGCGGCAAGCAGGCAGGCGAACGCCGCGGCCAGGGGAGCCAGCGTCTGGGAGACGTTGTCGAAGGCGACCGTGAAGCGATCCTGCCCCGGGTGGGTGCCGATCCAGACGACGCTGAAGAGAGCGTAGACGCCCGCGGCAGCGACGAGCCAGACGAACCTGCGATCACGCCCGGCGCGAGCGAGGTGGTGGTCAGTGGCGCTCACTCTTCGAGGCTAGGCAGCCCGCAGCGCTGAGAACAGATGCAGGGGCCTCAGGTTTTCCTGATGCAGGTGGGCCATCCGAATATGGCGAATCAGAATCTGGCCGTCCCCGCGTGACGGAATCACCATGAGGTCACCACCACCCGTAGAGGAGCGCTGACGTGAATGAGTACCCCGAGCCCGCGGAACCCGGCACCGGCTCTCCGAAGCCCCCCGGGAACCTGACCGTCCTCCTTCTCGACGACCACTCGGTGATGCTCGAGTCGGTAAGGGCGATCGTCGAGACCGATGACACTCTGACCGTCGTGGCCACGGCCAACCGCGTCGCGGACGCGGTCCGGCTGGCCGCCCAGACCCATCCTCAGGTGGCCGTCATCGACGTCAACATGCCCGACGGCGGTGGCTGGGCGGCGGCTCGCGGCCTGCGGGAAGTCTGCCCCGACATCCGGCTGGTCGCCTACTCCTCCTTCGACGAGGCCCTGGTGATCCGGACGATCAGGGCGGCAGGGATCTCCGCCTTCGTCACCAAGGGGGCCGACATCGACGTCCTGCTGGCCGCGATCCACGGAGAGGACATCCGGCCGGTCCTCGTTCAGGCAAAGCCCTTGATGCGCAGGACGGCAGCCGTCGCCGACTGATCTCGGCACGGACTGGCGCACTCGCCCGGCCGGGGGGCGTGCCCGCACGTCGAGTGGGGGGTGGTACGCCCAGGAGGATTTGAACCCCCGGCCTTCTGATCCGTAGTCAGACGCTCTATCCAGACTGAGCTATGGGCGCACGCCGAGTTCACCGGCTCGCACCGCCATCCTACCGCACGCCGGCGCCGGGGCCCCCGGAGTCAGCGGCGTGCCGGACGGTGCCCCGGGGCGCCCCGTGCCGAGGCTGCCTGCCTCCGCCTGCCGGTGAGCGTGGCGCCGGCCCCACCGCTCGCCTGGGTCGGGACGGCGGTGGAGAAGCCCGAAGCGAGCTCGCTGAAGATCGGGCTGCCCCAGCCGCTGGGAACGTCGAATCCGGGACCGGCGCTGTACCCCTCGGTGCCGGTCGGGTAGGCGTTGTTCCCCTGGGTGACGTCGTGGAAGCCGTGGCCGGTGTGGGCCATGGCGTAGGCGGGGTCCTGGATGCGTCCCAGGCGGCCACCCACGATGGCCGAGATGGCGGTGAAGCCCGCGGTGAGCAGCGGCGCCACCGCGCTGGTACCGCCGACGGTGATGGTCGTTGGCTGGCCCGAGGAGTCGATGCCGGTGACCACCTCGTAGCCGGTCACCGGATCCGCATCGGCGGCCATGTCGGGCTCTGACCTGCCCGTCTGCCCGGTGTCCAGCGACTTCTCGCTGATCCCGTTCGCCGACTGGTAGGAGGGGACGGGGAAGTACATGGAGACGCCACCTCCGCCGGCGCCGTCGCCGAGGGCGGCCTCGTTCCACACCACCTCGCTGCTGATCTTCCCGCCGCTCACCGCCAGCTTGGTGCCGCCGGCGCCGAGGACGTTGGGGCTCGAGGCCGGACAGTCCGCATAGAGCTTCCCGTCGCCGCTGCCGTCGCTGGCGCCGTTGTCGCCGCTGGCCGTGATCTGGAAGATGCCCACGGCCAGACAGGCCTGGGCCGCGGCGTTCATCGCGGTCGCCCCTCCCTGGGTCCACTGGTTCTCGGCCATCCCCCAGCTGGTGGAGACACCCGTGAAGCTGTACGTCGGGTCGCTGACGAAGGAGTTCCAGAGATCGGAGAAGCCCTGGTCGGTGTTGGGCGCGTAGCGGAGCACCAGCCGGATCGTGGCCTTCGGCGCCGCCGCCAGCAGGCCGCGGGAGAGCACCTGCCAGTCGAGGGCAACCTCGACGTCGGCGCCATTGGGATCGGGCTGTGGCAGGGGCCCGTCGACCGCGTCCTCGATGACCCGCACCCCCGGGTTGGCCTTGGTGAACCAGCTGACCACCGCCTGGTCGGCCCGGCCGCCCAGCTCTGCGATCCCGACGTCGAGGGTGAGCCCAGCTCCGCCCTTGGGGACGGTTGGGAACCGGTACACCGCGGCGAGCTGCTCCGGGGTGAAGGTCGCCTGGACGCTGGCGGGGTCGGCGACCCGATGGTGGGACTGGGCGACCGGACGGGTGCTCAGTCCGCTCACATGCTCGACGATCCCCTCCAGCGCGGCGGGGATGGAGGCTGGACCCAGGTGGTCCCGATAGGTGAGGGGAGCGCCACCCGGGATCGTGGTCGCGAAGCTTTCGAAGCTCACCTGGAAGGCGGCCGCCATCTGGGCCACGGTGCCGCGCAGCCTGAGTCGCCGCGTCGCCGGGTCGGTCGCGCTGACCGTCAACCCAACGCTCCGTGCCCAGGCCGACACCTGCTCCACGTCCTGGGCGGTACTCCCATGCGCCGCCGCGAGCTCGTCGCGGCTGAGGTGGCGCCGCCGACCCACCGGCTGAGCGCTGATCGCCTCGATGGTCTCGGCGAGCGTCGGACCCGCGGGATTCTCGCGGAGGAGGAGGGTGACCTCCACCGTCTCCCTGCCCTGCTGGTCGCCCAGCGTCCCCAGGGAGCGGGTGCGACCCGACTCGCTCGGCGTCAACTCGTGTGCGGTTCCCGGCAGCGGCACAAAGTCAGGCGTGGCCGTCCCTCCTGTCCGTCGGCCGAATCGTGTGGGCCCGTCCATGGTCCCACAGGGGCCCGGACGGGTCACGACCGTCCGGCCCGCGTCAGGACGTGAGACGCCTCGGTTCGCAGCCGGTCACCCGGCGGGCGGTCACCCGCTCCGTTCATCATTCACCCCGAAGCGGCGGCCCGTCTGTCGAGCCCTCGACCGCGCCCTTCCAGGAGGACCACAGATGGCGGCGACCGGACAACCAGCGGCTCCGGCGGACTTGGAGACCCTGCACCAGGTGGCGCAGCAGCTCCGGATCGACGGCATCCGCGCCAGCACCCGGGCCGGCTCGGGTCATCCCACCTCCAGCATGTCCGCCGCCGATCTGATCGCGGTCCTCGCCGGCCGGCACCTCCGCTACGACTTCTCCCACCCCAAGCTCCCGACCAATGACCATCTGATCTTCTCCAAGGGCCATGCCTCGCCGCTGCTCTACGCCCTCTACGTGGCCTGCGGCGTGGTCGACGACGCCGAGCTGATGACCTACCGGACGCTGGGCTCCCGGCTCCAGGGCCACCCCACCCCGATCATCCCCTGGGTGGACGTCGCCACCGGATCGCTCGGGCAGGGGCTGCCCATCGGGGTGGGGGTCGCTCTCGCCGGCAAGTACCTCGACCGTCTCCCCTACCGGGTCTGGGTGCTCTGCGGCGACAGCGAGCTGGCCGAGGGGTCGATCTGGGAGGCGCTCGACAAGGCAAGCCACTACGAGCTGGACAACCTGACCGTGATCGTGGACGTGAACCGGCTCGGCCAGCGCGGCGAGACCGAGTTCGGCTGGAACATGGAGGCCTACCGCCGCCGGGTGGAGGCGTTCGGCTGCCGTGCCCTGGTCATCGACGGCCACAACCTGGAGGAGATCGACGGCGCCTACGTCGACGCCCGGGAGACGGTCGGCCGGCCGACGGTGATCCTGGCCAAGACGATCAAGGGCAAGGGGTTCTCGGAGATCGAGAACAAGGAGGGGTGGCACGGGGTGGTCCTGCCCCCGGACATGGCGGTGCGGGCCATCGACCAGCTCGGCGAGGTGCACGATCTCCGCATCGAGGTGCGCAAGCCCGAACGGGGCACGCCGGCGATCCGGCCCCCGGCGGCTGAGATCACCCTCCCCACCTACGCCCTCGGGCAGATGGTCCCCCC
>PLAX01000083.1 GCA_003135255.1 Candidatus Dormiibacterota bacterium
TCTTTCGCCCCAATCTGGTCAACCCTTCTGGGTGGGACCTCTCCGCCAGCCAGATCGTCCTGGTCGAGGATCTGCTCATCAGCCTCTGCTTCATCCCGGTGATGGGGCGGGTGGCGCGCGAGCTGCGAGCCGCCTCCTGGCGGACCTGGCTGGCCCTGGCCGTCATCGCGGCCGGCCCCCAGGCCGTCGCCACCGTCCTCTTCACCCGCTCCCTCACCTACGCCTTCGCTCCCTCCCTCAGCCATGCCGCAAGCCTCGGCGTGCAGTCCGAGGTCTACCTCCTCTACCTGCTCCAGCCGGTATTCGGGGCGACCCTGGCCTGGATCGTCCTCCGCGAGCGCCGCAGGCGCGCCTTCTGGCCGATCGCCGCCGCGGCCCTGGCAGGAGCCGCCCTCATCGTCTACTCCCAGAGCCCCACCGCGCCCCAGGCTCAGCTCCAGGCCGCCATCTTCGTCGTCGGCGCGGTGGCGCTCTGGGCGTTGGGCACCGTGCTCGGCCGCTTCGCCCTCTCGGGGATCTCCTTCACCAGCACCTCGGCGATGCGCTTCGTCCTGGCCCTGCCGGTGCTGCTCGTCCTGATGCTCACCGATCGGGGTGTCGCCGGGTTCAGCCAGTACTCGATCGGCCAGCTCCCGAGCTTCCTCGGCATCGCCCTGATCCCCGGTCTCCTCGCCATGGTCCTCTACTACCGCGCCCTCGCCAGCACCCCCGCCTCGATCTCGAGCTTCGCCGAGCTGGGCTACCCGGCCGCCCTCTTCCTGATCTTCTCGCTGCCCACGCCGGTCGGATTCGGTTCACCGCTGCACCCGCTCGAGATCGTGGGGGCGGTGATTCTCGTCGCCGCCGTGATCCGTCTCAACTTCCTCAAGCACCACGACGTGGTGAGGACGGAGCGGCCATCCGACCTCCGCCTGGCCCCCGAGGCGACCGAGATAGCCAGCTAATCGGCCTGGCCGGTGACCAGAGGCTCCGCATGGAACCCGGCCTCGCGCAGCAGCCCGAGTGCCCGATCCACCGAGGCGGTGTCGATGGTCAGGACCAGCGCGGCGTGGTGCGTGTCCGAATGCTGCATGTAGAGGTCGAGGAGGTTGATGTCGTTGGACCCCATCAGGGTGGTGACCTGGGCCAGCACCCGGGGCCGGTTCTCGATCGGCACGGCGATATCGACGTTGTGCCCGGTCTGCTCGATGAGGAACCCGCCGAGCGTCTGGTAGGCGGCGCCGGCCTCGGTGAAGTGGCGCTCGGTGGCGGGGCGGTCGTCGATGTCGCCGCCGAGCCGGCGCATGGCCTCGCTGAAGGAGCCGAGCACCTCGTGGATGGCACCCGCGTTCTCCGCCAGGATGTCCGCCCAGAGGGTCGGGTTCGCCGCACCGACCCGGGTCAGGTCGCGGAAGGAGGGGCCGGCGAAGGAGAGGGCGTCGGGAGAGATGCCGGAGGTGACCTCCAGGAGCGCGACCGCCAGGAGGTGGGGGAGGTGCGAGAGCGCGGCGACGAGCCGGTCGTGGCGCTCCGGGTCGACCGCCGTCGGCACCGCTCCGAGGTCGTCGCGGACAAACTGGGTGACCTTCGCGTAGGCCTCCGGGAGGGTGTCTCCCGTCGGGGTGATCAGGTAGCGCGCGCCCTGGAAGAGGTCGGCGCTGGCATTGGCCACCCCGCCCAGCTGACTCCCCGCCATCGGATGCCCGCCGACGAAGCGCCGGATGCCCGCCGCGGCGGCGCCGCGCACGATCGCCGCCTTGGCGCTGCCGACGTCGGTGACCAGCGCCTCGGTCGGCGCCAGCTCGGCGAGCAGACCGGGGATCCGGGACACCGGCGCGGCCAGGATCACCATCTCGGCACCGCGCACATCCTCCAGCCCGGCCCGGTGATCGATCGCCCCCAGCTCCAGGGCGCGCTCGAGGGTGCCGGCCGTATCGACGCCGGACACCTCCCAACCAGCCCGCCGCGCCGCCATGCCGATGGAGCCGCCGATCAGGCCCACGCCGACGATACCGAGGGTGCGCCTAGACATTGAATCGGAAGTGGACGACGTCGCCGTCGCGGACGACGTAGTCCCTCCCCTCCAGCCGCTGGCGTCCCTGCTCGCGGACGGCGAGGTACGACCCGCCCTCGATCAGCTCCTCGGCCCCGACCACCTCGGCACGGATGAAGCCGCGGGCGAAGTCGGTGTGGATGACGCCGGCGGCCTCCACGGCGGTGCCGCCACGCTGCAGCGTCCAGGCGCGCACCTCCTTCTCCCCGGCCGTGAAGAAGGTGATCAGGTCGAGGAGCCCATAGGCATCGCGGGCCAGCCGGTTGAGACCCGGCTCCGGCAGCCCGACGGAGGCCAGGAACTCGCGGCGGTCGGCCGCGGGAAGCTCGACGATCTCGGCCTCGATCCGGGCGGAGATGGCCAGGCAGTCGCCACCGTGACGGCGGGCCAGCTCGACCACTGCGTCGGGCGGCGGCTTGCCCGCGTCGGCCTCACCGACGTTGACCACCACGATCAGGGGGTGGGAGGTGAGCAGGTAGAGCTCATGGATGTGGCCGCGCTCCTCCTCCGAGAGCGCCAGGGTGCGCACCGGCTCACCGGCGTCGAGGTGGTCACGGACGCGGCGCATGACCTCGAGGGCCTCCTCCGCCTTCTCCTTCTGGAGGCGGGAGGTCTTCTCCCGCTTGTCGAGCCGGCGGGTCACCGTCTCCAGGTCGGCGAGCTGGAGCTCCAGCTCGATGACATCGAGGTCGCGGAGGGGATCGACGGCGCCCTCCATATGGCTCACGTCGGGGTCCTCGAACCCCCGGGCCACCACGACGACGGCGTCGCACTCGCGGATGTGGCCGAGGAACTGGTTGCCCAGGCCCTCGCCCCGGCTGGCCCCCCGCACCAGGCCCGCGATGTCGGTGAAGGTCACCGAGGCCGGGATCACCCGGGGCGGCGAGAAGATCGCCGCCAGCCGGTCCAGCCGCTCATCGGGCACCGCCACCACCCCGGTGTTGGGCTCGATGGTGGTAAACGGGTAGTTGCCCACCTGGGCCCCGGCCTGGGTCAGAGCGTTGAAGAGTGTCGACTTGCCCGCGTTGGGCAGGCCCACGATGCCGACGCTCAGTGCCATGAGCGGCTAGTCGTGCTCCAGCTCAAACTCCGCGTGCAGCGCTCGCACCGCGTCGGCGACCCGGTCGCGGGCGATGACCACGGTGACGTGGATCTGGCTGGTCGTGATCTGCTCCACGTTGATCCCCTGGGCCGAGAGGGCGTCGAAGATCCGGGCGAACATCCCCGGCGTGCCCAGGAAGGCGGTGCCCACCACCGAGACGGTGGCGATACCGGTGTCGGCCACCACCTGCCCGGCCTGGACCTCCCGGGCCACCTCCTCGAGCACCGGCCGGGAGCGGGAGAGATCCTCCTCCGCGATGGTGAAGGAGAGGTCGGTGAAGCCGTCGTGGCTCACGTTCTGGACGATGATGTCCACATTGATGCCGGCCTTGCCGATGGCGTCGAACACGGCGGCGGCGATCCCCGGCCGGTCGGGCACCCGGGTCAGGANNACCTTGGCTCCGACGGCCGCGAACTCCAGCATCTCCTGATACGCGATCTCGGGGATGAGGCGGGCCCGCGGCTCGACCCGGGGATCGGCGGTGTAGACGCCGGCCACATCCGTGTAGATCTCACAGCGTTCGGCGCTCAGCTCCACCGCCAGGGCCACCGCCGTGGTGTCGGTCCCGCCCCGCCCGAGGGTCGTGATGTCCAGCGCCTCGTCGACGCCCTGGAAACCGGCCACCACCACCACCCTGCCCCGCTCCAGCTCGTCGATGATGCGCTGGGGGACGATGTCGACGATCCGCGCGCTGCGGTGGACGCTGCTCGTCCGGATCCCCGCCTGCAACCCGGTCAGGGAGATCGCCGGGA
This sequence comes from Candidatus Dormiibacterota bacterium, assembly GCA_003135255.1. Lineage (GTDB taxonomy): Bacteria > Chloroflexota > Dormibacteria > Aeolococcales > Aeolococcaceae > Changshengia. Next base: position 3,887 of record PLAX01000083.1, read on the forward strand.
CCCCCAGCCGTTCCAGTGCCATCGCCATCAGGGGTGCGGTGATCGTCTCGCCGGTCGAGAGGAGCTGGTCCATCTCCCGGCTTGGGGGGGCCGGGTTGACCTTGTGGGCCAGGCTGATCAGCTCGTCGGTGCTGTCACCCATGGCGCTGACCACGGCCACCACCCGGCCACGCTCCGCGCGGGTGGCGGCGATCCGCCGGGCCACACGCTGGATCAGCTCCGCGCTGGCGACGCTGCTGCCCCCGAACTTCTGGACGATGCACTGGCGGGATGTGTCGTTCATGACGGACTCGCTCCCTGCGATCACGGGACCAGATCCACGCGGGCGCCGAAGTTCCGGACCGCGTGGGTGACCGGGTGGCCGTCCACCCCGGCGACCCGGGCCGCCGCCGCCATCGCGGACGCGACCGCCTCGGTCTCCCCGGTGCAGAGGGCGAGAACCGACGGGCCGGCACCGGCGAGGCACGCCCCATGCGCCCCCGCCGCCAGCGCGGCGTCGATCAGCAGCGGGACGTGGGGCATCAGCTCGCTGCGGGCGGGCTGGTGCCAGCGGTCCCGCATCGCCTCCTCGAGGAGATCGAGCCGGCCGGTCAGCATCGCGGTGACCAGCAGCGCGCACCGGGAGGCGTTGTAGATGGCCTCCTCGCGGCTGAAGGAGTGGGGCACCACCCGGCGCGCGGCCTCGGTGCACATCTCCCCGTCGGGGACGAAGAGGACGGCGCGCAGCTCGTCGGGCACGTGCACCTGGGTGACCGGACCGTCGCCGACGCAGACGACCATGCCGCCGAGCATCGCGGCGGCGACATTGTCGGGATGCCCCTCGAGCCGAGTGGCCTGGGCGATGACCTGCTGCTCGTCCCACCCGAGACTGGCCAGCGCGTTGGCGGCGAGCACGCCGCTCAGAGCGGCGGCGGCGCTGGAGCCGAGCCCCCGCCCAAAGGGGATGGCGTTCCGGCAGCTGATGCGCGCGCAGGGGGGGTCCACCCGGGCGTCCGCACACGCCGCGACGAAGGCCCGGGCGATCAGGTTGCGGGCCGGGTCCCGGAGCTCCTCGGGGGAGTCCGGACCGGGATCGATGCTGATGCCGCCCTCGGGCTCGGACCACGCCTCGATCTCGTTCTGCAGCTGCAGCGCCAGGGCCAGGATGTCGAAGCCCGGCCCCAGGTTGGCGACCGTTGCGGGGACCCGGATGGTGACGTGCATGCGGATACGGGTCAGAGCCCGATGGCGGCGGCGATGCTGGCCGGCGTCCCGGTCACCGACTGGGGCGGGGGCAGCCCGTCGCTCACCGCGGGGAGGTCCTTGAGCCCGTTCCCGGTGAGGACGCACACCACCCGCGATCCCCGGGCGACGGCGCCGTCCTTGACCGCCTTGCGCAGCACGGCGAGCGATGCGGCCGAGGCCGGCTCGCAGAAGATGCCCTCGACTGCCGCCAGGTCGCGCTGGGCGGCGGCGATCTCGGCGTCGGTCACCGAGTCGATCAACCCCTCCGACTCGTCACGGGCAGCCACCGCGCTGGCCCAGGACGCCGGGTTGCCGATCCGGATGGCGGTGGCGAAGGTCTGGGGGTTGGCCACCGGCGCGCCGAGCACCAGGGGGGCCGCTCCCTCCGCCTGGCCGCCGACCATCCGGGGCAGCTGGGTTGACCGACCCGCCTCCCGGTACTCCCGGAAGCCGCGCCAGTAGGCGGTGATGTTGCCGGCGTTGCCGACCGGGATGGCCAGGATGTCCGGGGCGTCGCCCAGCTCGTCGACGATCTCGAAGGCGGCTGTCTTCTGTCCCTCGATCCGGTTGGGGTTGACGCTGTTGACCAGGGTCACCGGGTGGGTGTCGGCGAGCTGGCGGACCGACAGGAGGGCCTCATCGAAGTTGCCCTCGATGATGAGCACCGTCGCTCCGAACACCTGGGCCTGGACCAGCTTGCCGAGCGCGATCTTCCCGGCGGGCACGACGACCACGGTGCGCAGGCCGAAGCGTGCCCCGTACGCCGCCGCCGAGGCACTGGTGTTGCCCGTGGAGGCGCAGATGATCGCCCGGCTGCCGCTCTCCAGCGCCTTGGCCACGGCGAGGACCATCCCTCGGTCCTTGAAGGAGCCGGTCGGGTTGAGCCCCTCGAACTTGAAGTGGAGCGAGCGCAAACCGAGGTCGACGCCGATGTTGCGGGACTCGATGAGGGGCGTCCCCCCCTCACCGAGAGTGATCCGCGGGGTACTGGCGGTGAGCGGAAGGTACTCGGCGTAGCGCTCGATCACGCCCGCTCCACGCAGGGCGCCACCCGCCGTCACGCCGTTGCCCCCAGGCGGTCAAGGTGCTGCACGACCTTCACCGGCAGCCCGAGGCCTTCCAGGGCGGTGAGACCTCGGTCCAGGGCGGCCCGGGTCGCCGGGCTGGTCAGGACCACCAGCTCGCCGCCGGTGCCCCCGGGGCTGATCTGCTCCACCACAACTCCTCCGCGCGTGAGTGCCTCGGCAACCAGGTCAGATCCGTCCGGGCTGCCGTCCACCCGTACCCGTAGCCAGGCAGCGGTCTCGGCCGCCCCCCCGTCGAGGACCAGAGCCGGCGCGGCCGGCGCCTGGGGCACCTCGCGGCCTGCGCGGC
>PLAX01000114.1 GCA_003135255.1 Candidatus Dormiibacterota bacterium
ATGGATGCACCCTTCCTCTCGGTCCTGATGCCCGCCCTCAACGAGGGGCGGACCATCTCCCAGGTCCTGGACGCCGTCCTCGCCTCCCCGGTCGACCTGGAGCTGATCCTGGTGGACGACGGCTCGACCGACCGCACCTGGGAGCTGATGGAGGCACGTGCGGCCTCCGACCCCCGGGTGCACGCCTACCGCCACCAGGTCAACCAGGGGAAGGGGGCGGCGATCCGCACCGCCCTCGGGCACGCCCGGGGCACGGTGGTGCTGATCCAGGACGCCGACCTCGAGTACGACCCCGCGGACTACCCGCACCTGCTGGAGCCGATCCATAGCGGACGGGCAACGGTGGTCTACGGCTCCAGGGCTTTCACCAGCCACACCGCCTACTCGTACTGGTATGTGATGGGCAACCGGCTGGTGACCCTGGCCACCAACATCATCTACAACTGCTACCTCTCGGACATGGAGACCGGCTACAAGGTGATGCCCCGCGAGGTCGCCCTCTCCCTCGACCTGCAGGCTCGCGGGTTCGAGCTGGAGCCCGAGATCACCGCCAAGCTGCTCCGTTCCGGTCACCGGATCTACGAGGTCCCGATCAGCTACGCCGCTCGCTCCCGTGCCGAGGGCAAGAAGCTCACCGCCATGGACGGGGTCCGGGCGGTCCGGGCGCTGGCACGGTACCGGGGTTGGCGGCCGCTGCACCCGCGCTGACCGGGAGATGAGCCACCAGCCCGCGACGGGAGCCGCGCCGCCGGGGGAGCTGGCGGCGGGGGCCGGTCGGGGGCACCGCGTGGCGCTGGCGATGTCGGCGCCGGCCCTGTGCCTCGCGCTGGCGCTGGCGGCGATGTGGCCGGGGCTCTTCACCGGCCACGACACCATCGTGGGCACCACGGGAGACCCGTCGCTCTCGATCTGGGCGCTGCAATGGATGCCCTTTGCCCTCGGTCACCACCTCAACCCCCTGGTGACCGACTACCTCCACTACCCGACCGGCGTCAACCTGATGTGGAACTCGTCGATCCNNGGTACTCGCGGCACTGGGTCTCAGCGACGGCCGGGGGACTGCTCTACCAGTTCAGCCCGTTCATGGCCAGTCAGATCACCGTGCACGCCCAGATCTTCGTGGCGGTCTTCCCTCCCCTGCTCGTCCTCTTCCTGGACGAGATCCTGGTGCGCCAGCGCCGCCGAGCCTGGCTGATCGGAGGCCTGCTCGGGTTGGCGACCGCCGCCCAGCTCCTCACCGGCACCGAGCTGCTGGCCATCTCCGTGGTGATGTGCGTCCCTGCGCTGATCACCCTCGCCGTCATCTTCCGAGCCCGGCTCCGGGAGCGGCTCGGCTACACGCTCCGCGCCGCGGCCGCCGCGCTGGCGGTGTTTGCGGTACTGGCCGGGTACCCCCTCTACTTCCTCCTGTTCGGACCGCAGCGGGTCTCCGGCGCTCTCCAGGGGGATGTCTTCGTCGCTCGTCCCGCGTCCTTCGTCATCCCCAGCGCGCTCCAGCTGATCGGCGGCCCCACCACCGTCCACGACTCGAGCGCCTACATCGGCATCCCGCTCCTGCTGCTGGCGATCGCCGTCCTCGTCTGGTTGCGCCGCCGCCCCGCGGTGATGGCGGCGGCGGTGACGCTGGCCTGCGCCATGGTCCTGGCGTTGGGCGCTCATCTGTGGATCCAGGGAGCGGTGACCGGGATCCGGCTGCCGTGGCTGATCGCCACCAAACTGCCGATGCTCGACAGTCTCCTGCCGGTGCGCCTGATGGTGGCCGGCTACCTGGCCCTGGCGGTGATCGTGGCCATCTTCCTCGACGGCGTGCTGGAGGCATCGGGCCGGCGGCGGGTCGCCGGGCTGGCCGTGGTCGCGGTGGCCCTGATCCCCCTGATCCCCAGCCTGCCGATCCAGTCCAGCCGGCTCGACATCCCGGCCTTCTTCACTGATGGGTCCGCCCAGCGGCTCCCGGCCACCGGCTCGGTGCTGATGACCCCGTACGGGAAGAATTTCGTGGACTACCCCCCCGAGCTCTGGGAGGCAATGTCGGACCTCGCGTTCAAGACCCAGCTCGGGATCGTCTACACCCCGAGCCCTGCCGGGAATCTCATCGGCCCCGACCCGGACGCACTGGGGCAGGAGCTGAAGGCGCTGGGCGACCTCGACCAGCCGGCGCCGAGCTCGCTCTCGCCATCGGTGCGTACGGCGTACCTCACCGACCTGCGCGCCCACGACGTGACCACGGTGATCGTCGGCCCCTCGGCGGGGGTGGCCAAGGTGAAGCGGCTGATGACCGAGGTGCTGGGCCGTCCCGGCGACAGCACGGGCGGCGTCACCGTCTGGTACGGCGTCGGCGCCGTCACCGGGTGACGCGGCCTGGGGACGCCTACGAGGAGGTCGGCGCTCCGGGATCCCCGTTGCCGGGGGCCTGGGGGCCCGGTCCTGGGCCACCGGCGAAGCCGGGCGGTCCACCGGCGGGCCCCCAGCCGGTGGTGAGGTCGGCGCGGCGCCGGAAGTACTCGTCCCGGGTCAGCTGCCCGCGGGCGTAGGCGATGTCCAGCTCGTCGAGGGCCGGGTGACGGAAGCGTGGCCCATAACCCCCACCGGCGTACCAGTGCGTCCGGACGTTGCGCCCGGGCCGGTTGAAGGAGATGACCAGCCAGATGATCGATCCGATCATCAGGGCAAAGAGGATCAGCGCGATGATGCTGAACCAGAGGGGGAAGCCGAAGCCGCCGTAGCCGTAGCGCATGTACATGGCGTCACTCTACGCCGGGCCATCTTTCGGGGAGATGACGAGTCGGACGCGGTCACGTCCCCTGGTGGCGCGCGCCCCGCGACCTCGCCGGCGGGGAAGAGCCCACCGGTGCGAGGCAGCCGGATCCCTATCATGATCCCGTCACCGACAGCTCACGAGTGGTGTGAGTGAACCCTTTCTCGAACGTCAAGGTGGTGGTCTGCGCGCTCGGGGGACGCCGAGGATTCCTGGAGCTTCCCGAGTCCCTTGCGAACGACGAGCGGGAGGCCGTCAGCGGTGGGGAGAGGTCGCTCTACGAGCTTGCCACCGCGCTGGCCGTGCTGGGCGTGGACGTCGAGCTGCGTGGTCACCTCAACCCCGAGATTCTCGCCACCATCACCGACGCCGCCAGTGCGACCCCGACGGTCGGCCTGGTGCCCCGCCGGCCGCAACCCGGGGAGGTGGTCGTGCTGCCCGAGGGGCTAGCGGACCCCGACCTCTTCTTGACCCCCCACCTCTCGGGTGCCCGCACGGTGGTCCTTCTGTTGGGGCCGCCGGGACTCTGCGGATGGTCCTTTCAAGCGGGGTGGTCGCCTCCGGATCTGACGGTGGTCGATGTCGCGACCGTCGGGACGCCGGCGACGTACCGGGCCATGGCGAACCTCGGTTTTTCCCTCTGGAGCCCGGCATGGGGCATCGCGGAGGCCGGACGGCGCGCGGGAGTCCGGGTCAGCAGGATAGGCACCGGGACGCCGGTCCCCTTCCCCGATCCACCGGCCAAGACGGCCGACATCGCCGTCATCGAGGCCAACCGGTGGTTTCCGGTTGCCGAACGTCTGTCCCAGCAGCTGCCCGAGGCCAGCGTGCTACGGGTGCCCTCCCAATCCGCGTACTCCCTCTCCGCGGCGCTGGGGCCGGCTCGGATCCTTCCCTGGCCGTCTCGTGTCGAGGGGATGTCCCGCATCGCCCGCGAGGCGCGGGCGGTGGGGACTGTCCCGGTGGCGCTCAGCAGCAATCCGTTCGCGAGCCCGCGCGATCACGGCCCAGGCGCGGTGCTGGCGCCGGATGTCCAAGGCGTGCTGCGGGAGACCCGGCGGCTCCTCGGCGCACCGGATGAGCTCGCTCAACGCGCGAAGCTGGCTGCCCACGGCGCGCGCGAGCAGGTGGACTGGAAGCGCTACCTGGGCCGGGTGTCAGCAGCACTGCGCCAGTTGCCCGTCTCCCCAACCGCGGACGCGCGAGCCGAGTTCGGCGACGAGGTGGTGGAGGAGCATCGCCGCCTCTTCGAGGCCCTGCGGCAGGAGGAGTTGGAGCACCGCGGCACGCTGGACGCACTGCAGAAGCAGGAGCTGGAGCAGCGCCGCACCTTGGACCTGCTGCAGGAGGTGGCCGCCGGCCGAGACGGGGCTGCAGCGGAGAACCGTGCCCTCGCTGCCGAGCTCGCGGCTGCGCGGAGTGGGCTGGACAGCTACCGGTCGCGACGCATCATCCGGTTCCTCGATCAGTCGCGGGCGGGGGCCCTGATCCGTGCCTCTCTGCGCACGGGCTGGCGGCCGATCAGCCGGCGCTAGCTGTCGTGCTCCCCTGAACGGCTCCCGGCCCGACGCCGGCCAGGCGCCGCAGCCCCTCGGTGCCGAAGGTACCGATAGTGACGGCGGCGCGGGAGAGGCCGTCCTGGAGGGCCTCGGGGAAGACGGCGTCGTCGTCGCGCCCCGCGGCTGCGCAGAAACCCAGGAAACCTCCGGCGACAGCGTCTCCAGCCCCCGTCG
>PLAX01000032.1 GCA_003135255.1 Candidatus Dormiibacterota bacterium
ACCGTGGCCGCCCGCTACATCCGCGAGGAGCACCCCCGGACGCGGGTCATCGTGGTCAGCGCCGTCGAGGAGCGCCAGGTCCTGGACGAGGCCCTGGTGGCCGGCTGCAGCGGCTTCATCAGCAAGTCGGAGAGCCTGGACCACCTGCCGAGTGCCATCCGCGGGGCGATGGTGGGCAACATCGCGATCTCGCCGGCCATGATCGCCAAGCTCATCGCGCCCACCACCGCGGCGCGCCAGGGCTACGGCGACGATCTCAGCCCGCGGGAGCTGGAGGTGCTCCAGCTCCTCGCCCAGGGGTGGGACAACGCGTCCATCGAGCAGCAGCTCTTCATGAGCCACGCGACCCTGCGCAACAAGCTCTCCCGGATCAACTCCAAGCTGGCGACCCACTCCAAGCTGGAGGCGGTGACCAAGGCGCTGCGGCTGGGACTGGTCCAGGTCGAGCGTGAGGACGGCTCCCAGCGGCCCCGGGTCGTGGCGGGCCCCAGGCCGCCGATCTGACGCCGAACGGAGCACAGCGCGGTCGACGGTGATGCTGACAGCGGACGAGCACGACCAGAGCGGGGGCCGACTGAGCCGGCTGGCCCACCGGCTCCCCCGGCTCCCGGAGGAGACACCCGGCACGCCGGTCACCTACACGCCGGCGCTCGTCGCCTATGTCGGGCTGCTGACGGCCGTGGCCCTCGCGGCCGCGGCGGTGACGGTCCGGCTCCCGGCCGACCCGGCTCTGCTCGCGATGGGGGCATGCGCCACCTTCCTGCTCGCCGCGACCGCGGTCCGAGTCCTCTCCGGGGCGGCCAGCTTCTGGTCGGCCTCGATCTTTGCCCACCTGGGGCTGACCTTCGCCGCGGGGCCGATCGGGGCGCTGGTCGCCGCCGTCAGCGAACTGGCGGGCAGCCACGTGCGGTTTGGGACGACCTGGTTCAAGAGCCTCTTCAACGCCCCCAACCTTTTCCTGAGCAACCTGGCCGCCTGGGTGGTGTTCCACGGCATCACCGGAGGCGGCACCGACCTCGGGCCGGGCCTCGTCGCGGGGCTCACCGCCGGCCTCCTCGCCTGGGTGGTCAACATCTGGCTGCTCGCGGTGGTCCAGTGGCTCACCCAGCCGGGCATGCGGGTGCTGCCCTACGTGGGGCAGAACGCGACCTCGGTCCTCCCCTACTTCCTGGGCGCCGGCCTCACCGCCTTCGGGGGCGTGGTGCTGGTCGACCGGGAGGGGGCCGACGGATTCCTGTTCCTCCTCGTCCCCGTGCTGCTGCTGCAGATGTCCCTGCTGGTGCTCTCCTCGCGCACCCGTGCCGCGCAGCTGCAGCGGGAAGCGCACGCTCGGGAGAAGGAACTGCTGCTCCGCCAGGCCCTGGAGGCATCGGACGCGGAGCGCCACCGGATTGCCCGGAACCTCCACGACGGCGTGGTCCAGGACCTGGCCGCCATCACCCTCGGGCTCCGCGCGCGGGCCGGGCAGGACGGGGAGGGCCGGGCGATGCTGCACGCTGCGGACGCCACCGCCGAGGCGATCGACGAGCTGCGCACCCTGCTGCGCGAGATCGCCCCTCCCGACCTGCAGGAGATGGGGCTCGCCGCCGCCCTCAGTGATCTCGCCGACCCGCTGCGCGACGCGGGGATCGAGGTGACCATCGAGGTCGCCGAGTCGGCCGGCGACATCCGAGGCACCGCGCTCAACGCCACCTACCGCATCACCCAGGAGGCGCTCCACAACGTCGCCCAGCACGCCCACGCCGGCCATGTCGAGGTGGCCGTCGTCAAGGATGACGGGAGACTCGACCTCCGGATCGTCGACGACGGCGTCGGCTTCACGGCGGACCGGCGCCACCAGCAGCTGGAGGCCGGGCATCTCGGTCTCAGCCTGATCCACGACCTGGCGCGTGAGGCGGGGGGTGACCTGGAGATCCGATCGGTGCCCGACGCGGGCACCGCGCTCCACGCACGCCTGCCCGCGGACGAGAAGGGCGGATCCGCCAGCCCCGGGCACATCGCGTCGCACCCCTGACCGCTCCGGTCCCCCGCTCCTACCGCGGCGCGCTGCCGACCTCGCGACCGGCGGTGGCCGACGCGTAGACGCCGAGGAGGTCCGCGACGTACGTGTCGAGGCCGTGATGGGCGACGGCCCGGCTGCGGGCCGCCTCGCCGAGCCTCCGCCGGGCGTCGGGGTCGTCGTGCAACCGTTCCATGGCCTCCCCCAGGGCCGGTTCCAGCGGATGGACCGGGATGACCAGGCCGGCGCCGTCCAGCACCGCCCCGTGCTCGCCGGCATCGGTGGCGACGATCGCGCAACCCGCCGCCATCGCTTCCAGGAGGGCGAGCGAGAGTCCCTCCGCGGTGGAGGGAAGGACAAAGAGATCGGTCGCCCGGAGCAGTTCCAGGCGGTCCTCCATGCGCGTGACCATCCCCAGGAAGCGCACCGGCCCCTCGGCCCCGGCGATGGCGCGGAGCCGGCGATCCTGGCTCCCGCCGCCGGCGATGACGAGCAGGTGGTGGGACGGCCAGCGGCGAGCCAGGAAGGAGTGGATCAGCTCCTCCACCCGCTTCTCCGGGTCCAGCCGGCCGAGGAAGGAGACCATCAGCTCGGCCCCCAGGGCCTGCTTCAGCGCAGAAGGCCCCGGGCAGATCCGCTCCGTGTCGACGGCGTTGGGCATCACCACGATGCGATCCGGCGCGACCCCGGCCCGCACCAGGAGGTCGCGCTGGTCGTGGGAGAGGGCGATGCAGCGGTCGTACTCCCGGAGGCGGGGGGCGTGGTAGTGGTAGAGGCGGCGCATCACCCGGCCCCGGGCGCTCTGAGCCGGGGCGTAGGGGAGGTGGCAGGTCGCCACGGTGGTCGCGCC
>PLAX01000036.1 GCA_003135255.1 Candidatus Dormiibacterota bacterium
AGAAGACCAACCTTCACGGCATTGACGCCGTGGAATTCCCTCCACTTCCCGCGCGGGAGACCGCACCCGCCTTCGAGGTCGACGCGGCCGCCCTCCAGCAGGCCATCACGCAGACGGCGGTCGCCGCCTCAGGTGATGAGCAGACCCCCGTGCTGACGGGGGTGCTGCTGCACGTGGAAGGCTCCCAGCTCACCCTGGTGGCAACCGACCGTCATCGCCTCGCGGTGAAGAAGCTCGAAGCCCAGGTGCTCGCTGAGGGAGTCGTCAGCGGGACGGTGATCGTCCCGGCGCGACATCTCGGAGAGCTGGCCCGCGCCATCAATCCCAGCCGACCTCGAGTCGGTGTCGCCTTCAGCGACGCGCGCAACCAGGTCTTCTTCAGCCTGCGTGACATGGAGATCTCCTCCCGCCTGATCGAGGGTAACTATCCCAACTACACGCAGGTGATCCCGGCTCGATCCACCACCACCGTCGTGCTCTCCAAGGAGCTCCTGCTGAAGAGTGCAAAGACGGCGGCGGTGCTGGCACGCGATGCCTCCAACCCCGTCCGGCTCCGGGCGGGAAAGGGAGAGCTCGAGCTCCTCGCGCAGGCCGCAGAGGTGGGCGACCACGATGCTCCCCTGCCGGCGAAGGTCGAGGGAGAGGAGGTCCAGGTGGCCTTCAACGCCCGCTACCTCCTCGACGCCCTGCAGGCGATCGACGGCGACGACGCCGAGCTGTCCTTGAACGGCCCGCTCCAGCCGGCGGTGGTCCGCGCCCAGGGTCGCGACGACTACCTCTGCGTCATCATGCCGGTGCGGGTGCCCTAGCCTGCCGTCAGCTCATGGCGGTGAAGCGCAGCCGCTTCACCTCCTCCCCGCCCATGCGCGTGTTCAGGGCCCGCACGATGGTCGGCATCTCGAGCTGAAGCTGCTGGGCCAGAGCGCCGTTCCGGGTGGCGACCAGGACCGTGCCCCGTTGCAGTGACAGCGCCTCGCAGAGCGGCGCCACCGCCGGCCCCACGACCTCCGCGAACGCGTCGCGCAACTGGACTTCGCGAACCTCACGCTGCACCCCGAGCCGGCGGAGCGCTGTGCTCAGCACCTCGGTGATGTGCAGCGGTCCCGCTTCGCGCTCGGGCCGCCGGCCGGTGTCCATCCCGCCACTCACCCCGCGCTGACCGTGCCCTGGCGGACCAGGAAGTGGCGCGACGGATGAGCCCCGAATGGGTAATCGTCGCTGCACGTGACCATCGTCTGCGGCGCCTCACCGCGAGCGGAGAGTGCGGACAGGAGGTGTTCTCGGCGAGCGGGATCGAGCTCGCTGAGCACGTCGTCCAAGAGCAGGATGGGCATCCGCTCGGCGCGCGCGCCGACCAGGCGCACCTCCGCGATCTTGGTCGCCAGCACAGCGCTCCGCTGCTGCCCCTGGGATGCGGCGGAGCGGGCCGGACGGCCATTGAGGACAAACTCGAGATCATCCCGATGAGGTCCGACGACGCTGGTGCCGCGGGCAAGCTCCTCGCTGCGGGCGCGCGCCAGCGCGCTGCTCAGTGCCGCCAGCACCTGCTCGCGGTCGCCGCTTGCCACGCCCGACTGGGGGGCGTAGCGCAGCTCCAGGGAATCGGCCGCCTCGCTGATCTCCGCCATCGCCTCCGCTGCCAGCGGCGCCAGGGCACCGACCAGCTCGGTCCGCGCCACCTGGATCGCCGCACCATGGCGCAGAAGGGCGTCATCGAAGGGCCGGAGATGGTCGGCGGGGCCACCCCCGTCGTGCAGACGGCGCAGCAGGGAATTGCGCTGTTCGAGCACGCGCCGGTAGCGGATCAGCTCGTCCGCGGCGGCGCGGTCGAGCTGGGACACGAGGATGTCGAGGAGCCGGCGCCGCGCCTCCGGCCCCGCCTTCACCAGCTGAAGGTCGTCGGGCCAGAAGAGGACCACCGGCCAGCGCCCGATCAGGTCTCGCGCGGCGATCGGGTGGCCGTCACGCGTGGTGGTGCGCGAGATGCGCGCTGACGCATCGCGCCCGGCCGCGCCCGTGAGATCGGCGTCGCGGGTGCGGCGGAGCCGCAGGGCGAGCGTCTCGGAGAGGGGCCCCCTGCCCAGCACGGCATCGACGGCTGTCTCCTCAGCTCCCCAGCGGAGCAGCTCCGCCGGGGTGCTGGTGCGCGGCGACCTGGTGAGGAGGAGCGTGGCGACCGCCTCCAGCAGGTTGGTCTTGCCCTGGGCGTTCTCCCCGACAAAGACGTTGAGCCCGGGTCCGAGCGGCAGGTTCAACTCCGCGTAGTTCCGGAAGTTGTAGAGGCGGAGGCGGGTCAGCCCCCCCGCCTCCGCCGAGGACGCGGGACCCGGCGGGGTCATGACAGCTTCATCGCGACGGAGCGCACCAGCTCGGCGACCTCCGCGGCCGCCTCCGGGCGGGCCAGCTGTGAGACCGCGGCCCGCATCGAGAGCAGCGACGGGGAACCCGGCAGGGCCAGCTCCGCCACCTCGTCGACCAGCTCGGCGTCGCCGGGCACGTAGCGCCCGGCCCCCGTGTCGATGAGCCACTCCATGTTTCCCCGCTCCTGGCCGGGGAGGTACCAGGTGATGAGGAG
>PLAX01000201.1 GCA_003135255.1 Candidatus Dormiibacterota bacterium
CCGTCGGTGATCTTGCGGGTGACGAACTCGAGGCCACGCCGCGGCGACTCGTGGTTGAAGAGGATGCCGCTCACCGCGAACATCCCGTAGCTCTCCCGGTAGTTGACGGTGATGTAGTGGCCGTAGACCTTGGCCACGCCGTACGGAGAGCGGGGGTGGAACGGGGTCAGCTCGGTCTGCGGGGTCTCGCGCACCTTGCCGAACATCTCGCTGCTCGACGCCTGGTAGAAGCGGATCTTGGGGTTGACCACTCGGATGGCGTCGAGCATCCGGGTGACGCCCAGGCCGGTGATCTCCCCGGTGTTGATCGCCTGCTTGAAGGAGAGGGCGACGAAGCTGATCGCCCCCAGGTTGTAGACCTCGTCGGGATGGGTAGCCTCGAGAGCGCTGATCAGCGACGACTGGTCGTGCAGGTCGCCCTCGATCAGGTGCAGCTCCGGAACGATCCGCCGGACGATGGCGGCGCGGGGATTGTTCTGCCCGCGGATCAGCCCGTGCACCTCGTAGCCCAGGGAGACCAGGTGCTCGGCGAGGTAGCTCCCGTCCTGGCCGGTGATGCCGGTGATCAGCGCGGATTTGCTCATGGCGCGGATCGTCTCATCCCGGCGGCTGGTCGTGCGGGGCGGCCGGCGTGCCAGCGGCGGGCGCGGCAGGGGGAACCGCCTGATTGAGCCTGTCGAGATCGGCGGCCACCATCTCGCGGACGATCGCCGCGAAGTCGCGAGTGGGAGCCCAGCCGAGGCGTGTCCGCGCCCGGGTGGCGTCCCCGCAGAGCCGGACGGGCTCGGCGGGCCGGAGCAGCCCGGGGTCGGTGACCACGTGCCGGTGCCAGTCGAGCCCGACCGAGGAGAAGGCGATGTCGAGCAGCTCGCGCAGGCTGTGGGTCTCGCCGGTCGCCACCACGTAGTCGTCCGCCGCCTCCTGCTGCAGGGCCAGGTGCATGGCGCGGACGTAGTCGGGGGCGTAGCCCCAATCGCGCACCACGTCCAGGTTCCCGAGCCGCAGCTCGCCCTCCAGGCCGCGGGAGATCCGCGCCGCGGCGGTGGTGATCTTGCGGGTCACGAACCCGGGGCCCCGGCGCGGCGACTCGTGGTTGTAGAGGATGACCGTGGCGGCGAAGATCCCGTGGGCGTGCCGGTAGAGCTGGACTGTCTGGTGGGCGAAGGCCTTGGCCACGCCGTAGGGGGAGATGGGGCAGAGCGGCGTGGTCTCGTCCTGGGGCGAGGTCATCGCTCCCCCGAAGATCTCGGAGCTCGACGCCTGGAGCAGGCGGATCGGGACTCCGCTGCCGCGGACGGCTTGGAGCAGGCGGAGGACCCCGAGCCCGGTCACGTCGGCGACGGCCACAGGATCATCGAAGGACGCTGCGACCGAGGTGGCGGCGGCCAGGTTGTAGATCTCCTGGGGCCGCGCGGCGGCGAGAGCGGCCTGGAGCGAGGCGCTGTCGGTGAGGAGCCCCTCGCGGAGCTGGACGGGGGCCGGGACCTCGCGGGGCACGACCTCGCCCGGCATGACCAGCCCGTGGACCTCGTACCCCTCCGCGAGGAGCAGCTCGCAGAGGTAGGGACCGTCCTGGCCGGTGACGCCGGTGACCAGGGCGCGACGGTTGACCTCGGACATGGCCCGACTGTAGCGGCCGGACCGGGCACACCGTCTGGGCCTGCCGGACGGCGGCCGGAGCAGGCGCCCGGCGGGACGGCGACGCGGTTCTTCTGTGGCGTCTCCGGAGCCGCGGGGTCCCCTGGCGCGTAGGATCGACTCATGGCCGATCCGCAACCGGGAGTCGACCTCTCGGGCATCCACCGCGAGCTGGATTCGCTCAAGTCACAGCTCTGCCGCTGCCAGCACCAGGGCACCTGCCTGAGCTGCAAGGGCTTCGAGGTGGTCCGTCAGCAGGCGCAGGCGGTGGCCGCCGCCGCCTCTCAGCCGGTGCTGATGCAGGTCGCCCAGGAGGCGGCCATGCGCGACCTCTTCTCCCAGCTCGGCGGCCTCCAGGACAAGCTGACCGGCGACCCGCAGCTCTCCGACCTCCTCTCCCGCTTTGCCGAGCGTGTCCAGGAGGACCTCGGCGGCCCCGAGGAGCTGGAGAAGCTCCTCCGCAGCCTCGGTTTCGCCGGGCCCGGCGCGCCGGGGGCCCCCGCCACGGGGACCACCTCCTTCGACGACCGCCCCTCCCCCGCCGGCGAGCGGCCGGCGCCGCCCGACGAGGGTCTCTGGCCACGCAAGCGGCAGCTGCCGCGCGAGGACCCGCCGGAAGCACCGGACGACGGCCCCGGCGGCACGGGAGGGCCGGGGCAGCCGGCCGGCGACCCCCCCTCGGGCGGCACCCTCGGCTGAACCGGGGCCATCCCGTTCAAATAAGCTTCCGGCGATGGGCCTCGCGGTTCCAGACCTTCCGGACCCCACCCCGGTGTGGCGGGTCGAGGTGGCCGACTGCCTGGACTTCCTGGCCGGCCTCGCGGACGAGTCGATCGACTGCATCGTCACGGACCCCGCCTACTCGGGGATGAACCAGCACATGCAGTTCGGCCGCGGGCGGATCGTCGGCCGCTACGGCGAGCCCGGGAACACCCGCTGGTTCCAGGAGTTTCGCGACGACCCCGCGACCTTCTCCCGTTTCCTCGGCGAGTGCCATCGGGTGCTCCGCCCCGACCGCCACATCTACGTGATGTTCGACTCCTTCTCCCTGCTCAGCCTGGGCGCGCTGATACGCGAGCACTTCAGCGTCAAGGGGCTGATCGTCTGGGACAAGGTCAACATCGGCATGGGCCATTACTTCCGCCGCCAGCACGAGCTGGTGGTGTTCGCCAGCAAGGGCAACCGGCGCCTCTCGCGACGCGATCTGGGTGACGTCTGGCGGATCAAGCGCATCTACCGCGGCGCGTATCCCACCCAGAAGCCGGTGGAGCTCTTCTCCCGGATGCTGATGGGGAGCGTCGAGCCGGGGATGGTGGTGTGCGACCCGTTCGCCGGGAGCGGGAGCTCAGCTCTCGCATCGCTCGCCGCCGGCTGCTCCTTCGTCGGCGCCGACATCAGCTGCACGGCGGTGACCCTGGCGCGTGAGCGGTGCGCCGCCTACGCGACGACCGGGAAGGATCCTCTGGGACGATGACAGGGTTCTTCAGTTCCCGCCGCTAAACAGGGACGGGCCCGGCGACACGCCGAGCCCGTCCAGAGAGGGGGCTTGCGGGGGAGGGCACGACTCCCACGCTCGCCCAAACATCAGCTTCAGGTGGCCCCGGCCACGGCCGGAACCGGTAGGTGGGGTGCCCCGGGGTAGGGCTCCAGGTCGACCGCGACCTCACCGTGGATCAGCTGGTCACCCGCCTCGAGGTGGACATCCGGTGCGCGCAGCGGCACCACCAGGCCGATCAGCTTCACGATGACGAAGGTCGCGACCGCGTCGTACCCGATGATGAAGAGCAGGGCGAAGAACTGGACCAGGAGCTGGTGCGGGTTGCCGTACCAGAGCCCGGTGACGGCCGAGGCGCCCGTTGCAGTGCCCTTGGGCCCGTAGTACACGATCATGTTGGGGTCGGCCATCACACCGACGAAGAGGCCGCCCAGCGCCCCGGCCATGCCGTGGGTGTGGATGACGCCCAGGGTGTCGTCCACCCGGCGGAAGAGCGCGAACTTGGGCGCGAGGTTGATGGTGATCCAGGGCAGGGTGCCGGCCAGGACGCCCAGCACCAGCGCGGCGTAACCGTCGATGTAACCGGCCCCCGGGGTGATCGCCACCAGGCCGGCCACCATCCCGTTGATGGCCCCGGCGACGCTCACCTTCTTGAACCGGAGGGCGTCCCACATCACCCAGGTGCAGAGCGCGGTCGCGGTGCAGAGGTGGGTGTTGAGGATGGCCGCCGCCGCGTCCGGGTTGGCGAAGTAGGTGTCACCGCCGTTGAAGCCGCTCCAGCCCAGCCAGAGCAGGCCGCCGCCGGCCACCGCCATGATCAGGTTGCTCGGCGAGGTGTGCTGCCGGTCGCGGAGCAGCCGGGGACCGATCACCGCCGCCGCCGTGAAGCCGGAGACGGCCGCGGCCACGTGGATGACGTAGCCTCCGGAGAAGTCCACCGCCCCCATCTGGGAGAGCCAGCCGCCGCCCCAGATGCTGAAGGCGCCGACTGAGTAGACCAGGGTGATCCAGAGCGGGACCAGCAGCGCCCAGGCCTTGAAGCTGATTCGGCCGAGCAGCGAGCCGGCCAGGATGATCACGGTGATGGCCGCAAAGACGAACTGGAAGTAGACCATCGAGCTGAGCGGGAACCGGAGTGGCGGCATCAGCCCGTTGAGGAGCGGGATCTGCGCCTGCGTCTCCAGGCTGTTCGCGCTCAGCACGGTGCCCGGCAGGCCCACCACGTGGCCGATCATGGGGTGGCCAAAGCTCATGTCGTAGGCAAAGAGCGTCCAGACGATGAGCGTCATGGCGAACGCGTAGAGCACCATCATGGCCGAGTTCACGGCCCACTTCCGCTTCATGATCCCCGCGTAGAGGATCGCCAACCCCGGGACGCTCATCAGCCCGACCAGGGTCGCGGCAGTGAGCTGCCAGGCGTTGTCGCCTGTGTCCAGCCAGTTCCCCGGATCGGCTACCAGGTTTGCCAGCAGCATGCGAGCGAGGGACCTCCGTGCCGTCCGGTCCGGACGCCTGACTGTTCCCGTCGAGGCTACGGGGTGCCTGTGCAATCCGGACATGTGCGCCGCGCACAAGCTGGGGGGCCTCTTCGTTGTGCGGGCACCGGCTCCGGACCGCATCCGGTCGCGGCCGCGTGGCAGACCTGGTGCGTCCCGTCTTGGTGTGGCGGGCCCGAGCGGGCATAGACTCGGCTGATGTCTCGCCTCGTCGTCTGGCGGCCGATCAGGTGAGCACCGGGATCGCGGCCGCGGAGGCGGCACTCCGCTACAACATCCGGCCGCTCATGGCGCGCCGCCCCCGATCGCTCCGCGGCGCCGTCCTGGAGCTGGGTGGCGATGCCGCCCTGGCCGTCGCCTCCTGTGACGAGGCGGTCGCCCTCGAGGGGCTGACCCCCGATCAGGCCCCGGGACTGGAGCGAGCCTCCCGGGCGGGCGGCGCCAGGATGGTCACCGGGCCCGATGAACGGCGAGCCGTGCTGGCCGGCCCGCCCGCATCCCTCGCCGGGGTGGCCAGACGCCTGGTCGGAGACGGGCCGCCCCTCGACGATCTCGGCGGGGCGCTCACGGCAGCGCTGGCCGGCGGCCGCCCGCGACCCCCGCTGCCCTGCGGGGACCGCTCTCTCCGTTTCGGGGCCCGGACCCTGATCATGGGGGTGGTCAACGCGACTCCCGACTCCTTCTCGGGCGACGGTCTCGCCGGCGACGTCGCCGCGGCGGTGGCGCTCGCCGAGCGGCTGGTCGCGGAGGGTGCTGACCTCATCGACGTCGGCGGCGAGTCCACCAGGCCCGGCTCCGATCCGGTGGACGCCGCCACGGAGTTGCGCCGGGTGATGCCGGTTCTGGAGGCCCTGGCCGGGAGGCTGGCGGTGCCGATCTCGGTGGACACCCGCAAGGCCGAGGTCGCCAGGGCCGCGATCGCCGCCGGCGCAGGCATGGTCAACGACATCTGGGGGCTGCGCGGGGATCCCGGGATGGCCCCCGTCCTCGCCGCCGCTCCCAGGATCGCCCTGGTGGCCATGCACAACCGCCGGGGCAGCCCGGAGGGCGAGCTGCTCGCCGAGGTGGGCCGAGGCCTGAGGGAGTCGCTTCTGATCGCGGCGCACCACGGCATCGGCGCCGACCGGGTCGTCGTCGATCCGGGCTTCGGCTTCGGCAAGACCCCGGGCCAGAACCTGGAGCTGGTCCAGCGCCTCGGGGAGCTGGACGGCATCGGACGCCCGCTGCTCCTCGGAGCCTCGAGAAAGTCGACGATCGGTCTGGTGCTCGGGGGAGCCCCGCCCGAGCTGCGCCTGGAGGGGACGCTGGCGCTCTGCGTCATCGCCGTGGCGGCCGGCGCGGAGATCGTGCGCGTCCACGACGTCGCCGAGGTCCGGCGAGGNNGCTGGGGTGCAACATCGGCCATCGCGGGCGCGCGCTCGACTGCCTTCGGGCCGGGCTGGTCGCCGCGGGAATCCGCATCGAGAGCGCGTCCGGGGAGATCCTCACCCTGCCGGTCGGGGTGATCACCCAGGGTGACTTCCACAACCAGGTGCTCCTGGCCCGCAGTCCCGAGGCCTGGCCGGCCGAGCGCTGGCTGGACGTGTGCCTCGGGGCGGAGGTGGGCTGTGGCCGTCGCCCGACCTACCGCTGGGGCCCGCGGCGCGCCGACGCCGATCTCATCCTCCTGGGCCGCCACGGCGAGGTCGTGAGCGCAGGCTCTCCCACCGTTCCCCATCCCGGGCTGCCCGACCGGCCCTTCTGGCACCGGCTCATCGCCGAGATCGACGGTGAGGTGGCGGCCACCCTCGCCGAACGCTGACCCACCCCGCGGGGCGGTGCGCCCTGCCGGCACCCCTCAGATGGGGAGGCGGTCGGCCAGCTGAGGGATGAGGCGGAGGGCGTTCTGCACCTGGTGCGCGATGCCCTCGAAGTCGGGCGGCCGTTCGAAGTCGAGGAGCCAGGAATGCTCAGCGGTGAACTTCTCGACCAGGGTGGTCGTCCCCAGTGAGGCGATCCCGACGTGGACGGAGGGGCGGTCCTCGTCGCGGAAGACCTTGGCCAGCAACTCCTGAACGGTGTCCACCCAGGCGGAGACCTCGGCAATGTCGTGGAGCTCGTAGCCTCCGTCGCCCAGGATGAACTCGGCCTCCAGCTCGACGAAGGGCTGGGGAGGGAGCTGGTGGTGGGGGCAGTCCTCGGCCTCCTCGTCGTCGTGGTAGAGGTCGCAGTCGGCGCCGGCACCGTAGGCGGCCACGTAGGTGAGCAGGGCGTCCCAGGCGAAGCTGAGGTGGACGTGGTAGCGCGACGGGGGCTCCCCGGAAGAGAGCCGCACGGTGCACTCGAAGCGGCGCTCACCGACGGACGGCTCCAGGTGGTGCCGCACGTCCTCGATGAAGAGGCCAGCCTGATCGATGGCCTCGATCAGGTCGGCGGACAGCTCCTCGTACGACGGGAAGGCGGACCGCTCCTCGCCGGGGTGCTCCACCGACTCCGATGCAGGCGGTTCAGCCAACCCGCGCCTCTCGGGGGACCGGGATGGGAGGTGTGCCCACGCCGCCAGTCTAGACGGTTTGTGGGAGGCCTCCCCGCCCCGGCCGGCCCGGCGCGCCTCGGAACTTCTTCGGAATTCAGCGGCGCATCGGGCGCGGGGTTGTTACTATACGGCCGATCTCAGGTGTTCAGTCCGCCCTTGCGGCACATTCATCCCCACACGGAGAAGGGCCTGTGCAGACTCAGGGCACGCTGCAGGAATCGCGCCTGGCATCCCTGCTCCAGACCATGCAGACAGAGCGTGCAACTGGTGCCCTCGCCCTGGAGAGCCAGAGTGGCACCGCCTCGTTGTACTTCCTCTTCGGCCATCTCTTCCACGCGGCAGGTCCGTCCGGACAGGGCGAGGACGTCGTCCTCCAGGCCCTGAGCTGGCACGAGGGCAGCTTCCGCTTCGACCCCCGGGCTAAGCTGCCGCCCGAGGAGACGATCAAGTCGTCGCCGTCGGAGTTGATCGCCGAGGCCGACCGGCGCGCCCCGGCGGAGCAGGCCGCTTGGGGTGGGACCTCCGGCTACGACGAATCGCCGGCCTACCCGAGTGCCGGCTACTCGGATCAGAGCGTCGGAGAGTACGTCGCACCCGGGTGGACGCCCCCCGATCAGGAGGCGGTCGGGAGCGATTCCCAGGCGGCCGCGGGCTATTCCCCCTGGGCCGCTCCCACCCCCGAGCCCATCACCTCGGAGCCGCTCTATGCGGCTCCCGCTCAGTACGAGCCGCCGGAGCAGAGCCCGGCTCCGGCTCGAGCCCTGTACCGACCGGAGCCTCCCCCCACGGCCGCGCCGGCCCCCGTCCCAGCTCCGACTCCTGCCCCCACCCCGGCCCCCGTTCCGGCCCCCGTTCCGGCGCATGCGCCGGTGCGCACACCGGCGCATGCTTCCGCACCCGCTCGGACTCCCGCCCCAACTCCCGCGCCGGTCCCAACTCCGACGGCTCAGCCCGGCTCGGTCCTCGGAGCGCCCGCGGCGCAGCCTCTCGACGTCGTCTATCCGCTTCCCTCGGGTCGTGCCCAGTACGAGGGGCTGAAGAGTGCCTTCGTGGACTTCCCCAAGCTGCTCCGGACGCTCAGGGGTGACCAGCACACCGGGTACATCCGTCTCACCGCGCCCGACTTCTCCGGGATACTCCTCTTCCATGAGGGACATCTCCTGGAGGCGCTCTCCAGCAACGCCGGTGCCCGCTCGGGTGAGGCGGCCTTCCAGGCGATGCGACGGAGCATGGACGCCGGCACCGGCGGCCTGGACGTCATCGACCTTGCCGGCGAGACGGTCGAGGCCCTGGCTCAGCTCCTCACCGCCCCCCTGCTCTACACCGGCCTGCTCGGCCGCTTCATCAACTTCGACGCTCTGCTCGCCTTCCTGACCGAGGAGGGGGTGGAGGGAGCCGTGCTCGTGGTCGGCAGCGCCGACATCGGCATCATCCTGCTCAGCCGCGGCAAGGTCCTCGGCGCCTACACCCAGACCAGCCCTGCGCTCAACACGGCGACCACCGGGGTGGCCAAGATCGCGACGGACAAGACGGCCCGGATCGAGGTGAAAAGCGGCACCGGTACCGTGGTGCCGCTCGACGTGGAGAACGCGCTGTCCCACGCGTATTGAGCCCCTCTCGGCACGTGCTCCGGCTCCGTGCCCTCCCCCTCGGCCTCGCGATCCTCGCACCCTCGATTCTCCTCACCGGGTGCTTCGACGCCCCACCGCAGATCGTCCAGCTCAACCCTCCCGCCGGCTCCACCCAGCTGGAGGCCAACGCCATCGTCGAGGTCGTCTTTGACCAGCCTGTGAGCCACGAGAGCGTTGCGACCCACTTCAGCGTGTACGGGACGCTCCCGCCGAACGCGGGGCTGCCGGGCTGCAACGTGGCGGCGGCCTTCACCGCCCGCCCCGGCGCACCCTGCTGGGTCAGCTGGCTGACGGGCGGGTCGGGGTTCGTCTTCTACCACCCGGGTGCCCTCTTCGCCCCCGGCACCGAGTACGCCTTTGACCTCAGGGCCGGCATCACCTCGGTCAACGGCAACGTCAACTCCCTCGACCACATCTGGGACCTGACCAGCTCGGCGGCTCCGCTGCTCACGTCGGCCACCCCCGCGGAGGGCGCCACCACACCGCGGGATTCCCCGATCGTGCTTTCGTTCTCCCGCGAGATGTCTCCATCGGCGATGGCCGGCGCGGTCTCGCTGACGCCGGGAGGGACCAGCCTTCAGGTGGTGCGCAACCCCGTGGCCCTGGGCCAGTTCGAGATCATCCCGGATCGCCCCCTGGAGCCGTCGACGGCGTACACGCTCACGGTCAGCCGCCGGGCGACCGACGCGTTCGGGCAGCCCATCCCGGCTCCGATCACCCTCCACTTCACCACCGGACAGCTGTCGACGACCGGTCACCTCCTGGTGCTGGCGGGTCCCGGGCTGGGGGACGCCACGGAGGTGGTGCTCGCTCAACTCAGGGCTCCGGCCACCGGCCTCCCGATCCCGGCCGAGGTCCTCGACGCGATCCCCCTCTGCACCAACCCCGACGGTTGTGGCGTCGTCGCGCCGGGGCAGGCGGCCGCGGTGATCGACGACGCCGCCCTCTCAGCCGGCGGCCAGTGGCTGGCCGTCGTCCAGACCGACACCACCCGGCTGGGGGCTACCCCCCTGCTCCGCATCATCAACCTGGAGACGCGCCA
Source organism: Candidatus Dormiibacterota bacterium (assembly GCA_003135255.1). Lineage (GTDB taxonomy): Bacteria > Chloroflexota > Dormibacteria > Aeolococcales > Aeolococcaceae > Changshengia. The sequence continues at coordinate 9,818 of PLAX01000201.1, forward strand.
GGACCAGCTCGACCTGGCCGGGGCCACGTGGCCGGCGTGGTCCCCCGACGGGTCCACGCTGGCCTTCGTTGCCGCCGACTCGTCGGTCCAGCTCTACGACCCGGTCTCGGGGTCGCTCGCCGCCCTCCAGCCGGGCTCTCCTCCGAGCGGAACGCCGGTCTGGACCTCGGACGGCGATGCCCTCGCTATCCCGGTCGGGGCGACCGCAACGAGCCCGGCGCACGTGGACCTCGCGGACCCGGCGATCAGCGCCCGGTACCAGATCCCCGCCCTCGTGGGCAGTGCCTCCAACCTGGTGGCCGCCCCGCAGGGCGAGGAGCTGGCCCTCGAGCTGAGCTCACCGTCGTCGCCGCTCCCGACGACCTGGGTCGCCGACCCGTCGGGTGGGCTGCCGCCGCTCAAGGTCGGCACGGACATGGCACCGGTGGGGTTCACCGACGACGCGACCCTGGTGGTCGCACTGAACGCCCCGCTCGGCTCGTCGCAGCTGGGCGGCTTCGAGATCGCCACCGGCGTCGTCTCGGCGATCACCACCACGCTGGGGGAGATGAACCCGGAGAGTGCCGTGGTCGCGCCCAGCGGACGGCAGATCGCGTACATCACCACGATGCCCTCCGGTGCGGTCCAGGCCGTGATCGCCAATGCGGACGGTTCCGGCCCCCTGCCCCTCACCTCACTCGCCCCCGGGCTCCAGGCCCTCTCGGTGCGCTTCGGCGGCTGACGGGCTCTCTCCCTCACCACGCCGGCGCTCGCTGCCGCGCGGTCCCCGAGAGCCCTCCGGCACCCTGCTAGTGTCAGGGGCCATGCCTCGCTCACTCCTCTTCCTGATCGCGGACACCGGCGGTGGGCACAGGGCTGCGGCGACGGCGGTGAGCCACTATCTCGGCCGCGCCCACCCCGGCGAGTTCGACGTGGAGATCGTCGACCCCTTCGCGAGCGCCTCGCCTCGCCTGCTGGGCCGGACCGCGGGCCTGTACGGCCCGCTGATCCAGCGCGCACCGTGGCTCTGGGGCGGGATGTTCCACGCCACCAACTCCCGGGCCATGGTCAGGGCGGCCGAGCTGGTGCTGCGGAGCGTCGACCCCGCCATCGAACGGTTGATGACCAACCTCGACCCGGCGGCGGTGGTCTCCTTTCACCCCCTGCTCAACCGGGCTGCGGTGAGGGCGCGGAGACGCCTCGGCATGCGGGTCCCCCTGGTCACCGCCGTCACCGACCTGGTTGACGTGCACGCGTTCTGGGCGTCGCCGGACGTCGACCTGGTCATCGTGCCCTCCCCCGGGGGTCTCGACCGCTGCCGCCGCAACCGGGTCCCCGCCGAGAAGCTGGTCCAGGTCGGTCTTCCGGTCGACGCCGGCTTCACCGACCATGCGTCCGATCCGGATACCCGGCGGGCCCGGCGGCTTCAGCTCGGGCTCGACCCCGATCGCTTCACCGTTCTGGTCTGCAGCGGGGCGGACGGGTCGGGCGACATCGAGCGACGCGCCCGGCTACTGGCCGGTAGCGGCCTGGACATCTCCATGGTGGTGATCTGCGGGCGGAATCAGCGGGCCTGCAACGGCCTGCACGGCCTCCGCGACCGGGAGGGCCGTCCGGTGAGCGTGCACGGATTCGTGACCAACATGGCGGAGTGGATGACGGCGGCCGACATCGTCGTGACCAAGGCGGGCCCCGGGACGATCGCCGAGGCCCTCTGTGCCGGACTGCCTCTCCTCATCACCTGGTACCTCC
>PLAX01000128.1:0-21275 GCA_003135255.1 Candidatus Dormiibacterota bacterium
TCCAGGCGAACGCTGCCCACATTCACCGCGATCGCCGACGCAGGGCACCCGGTGGAGCCGCCGTCAACTCCCGGAGGTCGTGATTGGAACTGGGGTTGCCCGAGATGCCCAACAGCGGATCCCCCGAGGCTGACCAACGGGGTAATCCCGGAAGTCAGAGTCGGGACCCGGTTTCGGTCCCGACGTGTGACCTTGGGTGAAAGGCGGAGGCGAGCAAGCCGCCCGTCAGATGTTGAGGGTGATCTTGGTGCCGAGGAGGATAAGGGGCCAGAGCAGGATCGCCAGCAGCGCCGACAGGACGCCGCCAAGGGTCGTGAGGCTGGCAAAGTAGTGATTGTTGTAGGCCACGATCACGCCAATAACCACCCACACCACGAAAACGAGTGATACAGACCTGCGACCGCCCATGGCCTCTCCTCCCGGCAAAGCGCCTATCGAACGGAGACGATCTTACAGGGGCAGCACGACGGCCGCCGACCTGCGGGTCGACGCTGGGGCTCTGGAGCCCCTCGGGCTGCCGCCGGCGAGCGTGTAGACAGACACAACCTGCCGCGTTCGAGTTCAAACCAACTCGGCCGATCTCCCGAACTTCGGGCCAAACGAGCCGGACCGGCCAAGCCACCTCTGAGCGCAGCGTGCCGCGCCGTGGAGGGCAGCTGGATCAGACCGCCGGCTCGGCTGGCGGCCGAGCCGGCAGCGCCTCCGGGGACGGCCGGGCTCCGTCTCCGGCCGCGAAAGGGTTGGCCACTGCGTTGAGCAGCTGCACCGTGTAGCTGTCCCGGGGGTGCTGCAGGACCTGCTTGGTCCGGCCCTGCTCGACGATCCTCCCCCGGTTGAGGACGATGATCTCGTCCGAGACCACCCTGGCGCCGAGGAGGTCGTGGGTGATGTAGAGCAGGCTCAGGCCACGCTCCTCCCGGAACTTGGCGAGCAGCCTCAGCACCCCAGCGCGCAGGGACACGTCCAGCATCGACACCGGCTCGTCGGCCACGATCAGCTCAGGGTTGCACGCCAGCGCGCGAGCGATGACGACGCGTTGGCGCTGGCCCCCGGAGAGCTGATGGGGCAACTTGGCCGCATACTGGGTCGGCGGGGTGAGCCCAACCGTCTCGAGCAGCTCGTGGACGCGGCCCATGGCCTCTCGCGGTGACATGTCCAAGAAGTTCTCGCAGGGTCGCATGACAGCGTACCCGACGGTGTGCAGTGGGTTGAGGGCGCCGTACGGGTCCTGGAAGATAATCTGCACCCGGCCGTGGAATCTGCGGAGCGCATTCCGGCGCAGGCGTTCCACCGCGAGGTCGCCGAACGTGATCGATCCCGCCGTGGGACGCTCCGAGCCGGTGATCATCTTGGCGAGCGTGCTCTTGCCGCTGCCGCTGGCTCCCACAAGCGCGACGGCGGCGCCAGGGGCGATCGTGAACGAGACATCGTCGACCGCGGTCACGGCCTTCTCGCTCCGCAGGCGATTGGCATAGATCTTGGACACGCCGCTGACGACCAGCGGGGGCACGCTGCTGGCCACGGTGAGACGCCGGTCACCATTGCCCACTAGCGCAGGTTCGGCGGGTACGTCGCCGTCAGCCGACACTTCTCATCTCCACTGTCGCTCCCACCTCTCGGGCCCTGACGTGGCATGCCGCGGTGCCCTCACCCAGCGGGGACAGCGGTGGCATCTGCTCTGCGCAGACGGCCTCGGCCAGCCGGCACCGCGGCTCGAAGGGGCATCCGGTGTTGGGCAACGACAGGTCCGGCAGAGCTCCGGAAATCTCGCCCAGCCGGACCTCGTCGGCACGCGGGTCAGCGTAGCAGCCCAGCAGCGCCTCAGTGTAGGGGTGGTGGGCTCCGCGCAGCAGAGCCTTCGAGGGCTGGCCCTCGACGATCCTTCCCGCGTACATCACCACCACCCGGTCGGTGGCCTCGAGCACCACACCCAGGTCGTGGCTGATCAACATCGCCGTGAACCCCTGGTCGCGCTGCAGGTCCTTGATGGTCTGCATGACCGCGCCCTGCACGATCACGTCCAGAGCGGTCGTCGGCTCGTCGAAGACGATGAACCGAGGCTGCAGAGAGAGGGCGAGGGCGATGGAAACCCTCTGCCGCATCCCCCCGGACAGCTCGTGCGGGAAGCGGTACAGCACCGACTCGGGGAGACGCACCATGTCGATCAGCTCAGCGCCGCGGCGCCGGACGGCCCCCGCCGAGAACCTCTCACCCTTCCGGGCGTGCGCCTTGAGGACGTCGCCGAGGTGGTGCTCGACGGTGCGCACGGGATTCAGCGCGTTCATCCCGCTCTGGAGCACGAGCGCGAAGCCGTTGCGCCGCTGCCGGCGCAGCGCCTCGCCCTCGACGGTGGCGATGTCGACACCGTCGAACTTGATGGCCCCGCCGTCAAGTCGAGCCGGTGGGCGCAACATGCGGGTGAGCGCGAACGCCAAGGTCGACTTGCCGCACCCCGACTCGCCCACCAGGCCCACGAATTCGCCCTGCTCGAGCGTCAGATCGACGTCGCGAACAGACCAGATCCGCACCCCGCGAACCGGCTCGTAGACGACGTTGACGCCACGAGCCTCGAGTAGCACCGTCATGATTTCTCCCGCAGTCGCGGGTTGGAGAGCGCGTCGACGCCGAAGTTGACCAGCGTGAAGGACACTGCCAGCAGCGCGATCGCCAGGCCAGGAGCGAAGACCAGCACCCATTGGCCGGTGAGCAGGGCGTTCTGCTGCTGGGCGAAGTAGAGGATGGTTCCCCAGCTCACGGTGCTCGGGTTGCCCAGGCCGAGGAATTCCAGGCTGGCCTCGGCGAGGATCGCCGCCGTGGCCGCCCCGAAGAAGCTGGCAGCCACCAGCGAGGTCATGTTCGGCAGGATCTCCCGGAAGACGATGCGGAAGAGGCGTTCACCCGAGAACACCGCCGCAGTCACGTACTCGCGGCTGCGCAGCGTCGTGGCCTGGCTCCGGATGACCCGAGCCCCGGTGGCCCAACTGGTGAAGGCCACCACCAGGACGATGGTCCATATCGATCGGCCCTGGAGGTAGGCGGCCAGGATGATCATCAGGGGAAGGCCGGGGATGACCAGGGCAAGGTTGGTGATGAAGCTGAGCACCTCGTCGACCGGGCCGGGGCGGTAGCCGGCGACGAGGCCCATGGTCACCGCCACCAGGGTCGCCAGCGCCCCCGCCGCCAGCCCCACCATCAGGGTGATTCGCGACCCGTAGATCATCTGCGAGAACACGTCCTGACCGTTCCCGGTGGTGCCGAGCCAGTTGGTGGCGGTGGGGCCGCTGTAAGGCGTGAATGTCGTCGCGGTCGGGGAATGCGGCGCAATCAGCGGAGCGCAGATGGCGATCAGGATGTCGAACCCGATGATGCACAGGCCGACCCGTGCCTTACGGTTGCTCCAGAGCGTGCGCAGCGCTCGGCCCAGGAAGAGAAGCGAAGTCGGGATCGCCTCACTGGCGGGCCCGCCCCTGACCTCGACTCCCGCACCGGGCGATTCCGGCGGTGGAGCGGCGGTGACGATGGTCATTGGCCCACCCTGGGGTCGAGGCGCACGTAGAGCAGGTCGACGATGAAGATGGCGACCAGCATGCTCACCGTGATGACCAGGAACAGCGCCTGCATGAGCGGATAGTCGTGATTGGAGACGGCGATGTAGAGGAGGTTGCCGAGACCGGGATAGCCGAACACTCCCTCGACGAGGACCGCCCCGCCCACGACCGCCCCCAGCGACAGCCCGAAGGCGGTGACGTTGGGCAGCAGGGCGTTACGCGCGGCGTAGAGCAGAGCCACGGTCCTCGTGCGCAGGCCGTTGGCCTCAGCGAAGGTCACGTAGTCCTCGCCCAGGGTGTTGATCATGTTGTTGCGCATGCCGAACACCCAGCCGGAGAGCGAGGTGATCGCCAGCGCCAAGGCGGGGAGGATGCTGTGGTCGAACGCATCGGCCAGGAACGACAGGCTCAGGCTTGGCGTGACGCCGGGGCTGTACCCGCCCTTGATGGGGAACCAGCCCAACTTGAAGGACAGCCAGTAGAGGGCCAGCAGCCCGAGCCAGAAGGGCGGGAAGCCTGCGAAGAAGGTGGCGCCGACGGTTATCACCGAGTCGGCGGCCTTGCCCCGCCGCCAACCGGCGTATACGCCCAGCAGGGTCCCGATGATGAACGCAAAGATCGTGGTCGACCCGACCAGAACCAGCGTCCAGGGCGCGGCACTGCCAATTGCCTGAGCGACCGTCTCGTTCGGGAACGAGTACGAGACTCCGAAGTTGAAGTGGGCGATGCCAGTCAGATACTGCCAGTACTGGGTGATGAGGCTGCCGTGCGGCACCCCCAGCTGCATCTCGATGGCTGTCCGCTCGGCGTTTGTAATCGTCACCCCGGCGGCGGCGAGCTTGCCCAGGGCAGCGTCGACCGGCGACCCAGGCATGAGCCTGGGGAGGAGGAAGTTGAGGGTCAGCGCGGCCCAGAGAGTGATGACGAAGAGCACCACCTTGCGGCGCACGTACCGGTATCTCACCTCACGCTCCTATTGACTATCGCTGAATACGGCACCAGCTTATGGAGCGCTCTTGAGGTGGGTGATCACCGTCAGCAGGGCGTTGTTGTACGGAGTCGGCAGGGTGTAGGGGTCCGAGGCCGAAGGCCAGCCCGTGAAGTGCTTGGTGGAGAAGAGGCCCCAACTGCCGCCGTAGTACATCAGAACGACGGGAACCTGGCTGTACATGATGCTCTCGAGCTGCGCGGTCGCCTGCATCTGCACCGAGGGGGAGGTGGCCGCTGCCAGCGCGGCGAGCGCCTGGTCCGCGGCCGGGTCCTTGAAGCGCTCAAAGTTGTTGACGGTCGGTGTGTTCACCGGAGCCGCGAAGGCGCTGCTCAGCGCCTGGTCGAAGTCGGTGTAGGGGCTGCCCGTGCCGCCGTAGCCGCCGATGGCGGCGTCGAAGGTCCCGCCTTGGATCTCCGACGAGTACTGGGCGTACTGAGGGGTGTCCAGGGTGACCTTGATGCCGATAGCGCCGAGCTCAGTCGAGACCTCCGTGCCCGCCGCGAGCCAATCGCTGAAGCTGACGGGCACGACAATGGTCATGCTGGCCTGGACGCCGCCCGGGCCGACCAGACTGGCGCCTTGCTGGGTGTACCCCGCCTTGGTGAAGTCGGCGAGGGCCGACGACCGGTCCTGGCTGATCAGACCGGTGTTGGGAATGCTCGGGTCGAGCCACTTCTCCAGGTTGGGGAGGACCAGCCCGGTCATGCTGGCCGGCTGCATGTAGCCGTTGACGGCCTTGGCGGCGATGGTCGTGCGGTCCAGGGCCTCTGACAGGCCCATCCGAAAGTTGACGTCGTTGTAGGGTGCCTTGGTCAGGTTGAGGTAGAGGCCGATGACGCCGCCCGGCGGGAACCAGTACGTATTGTGCGTCGGATCTTTGGCAACGTACGTCTGCTTGACGTCGGGTAGGTAGTTGTAGGACCAGTCGTAGTCGCCGGCGACCACCTCGAGTTGGTTGGTGCTCTGGTTGGTCGACTGCGCCGGGAACACCACCTCGGACGGCACGATGGTGGCGGCTCCCCAATAGCTCGGGTTCTTCTTCAGGGTGTACTGAGTGGGCGCAAACTGACCGAGGGTGAAGGGCCCAGTCCCGACCGGATGGTCGTTTGTGTACGCCACCGGATCGGAGATGGAGGCCCACAGGTGCTCCGGCACGATCGGGACCTGGGCGATGGTGTCCGCGAAGGGGACGTCCGGGGACTTGAGCGTGAACGTGACGTCCTTGCCCGACGCGGAAACGGCGGTGATTGCGCTCCAGATGCCGGTGCTGTCGAAGGCCGGGTACTTCTTGAGCAGGTTGAACGTGAAGACGACGTCTGCCGCAGAGAAAGGCTTGCCGTCGCTCCACTTCACGCTCTGCCGGATCGTGTAAACCAAGGTCGTCGGATCCGTAAATGCGTACCCGGTGGCGAGGAACGGCGTGTACACGCCGCTGATTGTGCTGGGAATCTCAAGGGGCTCGTAGATCAGGCGCGTTCCACCGAGTTCGGCCGCCTGGAGGGGGTTGAAATCCTCCACCAGGGTGGGGTTACCCCTATCGCCCTGAATCGTCAGGATGCCTCCTCCCGCCGTCGCACCCCCGCCACCACTACTCGTACTACTCGTGCCGGACGAGCAGCCAGCCAGGCCAATCATCGCTACCACCGTGACAGCTCCCGCTGCCGCGACTCGCCCCGATCTGCATCTTAGGAACATGCTCGATCTCCGATACCTGAGAGCTTCAGTTGAGTGCCTACCGAATCGACATCGTCTCCATCGAGAGGTACGTCCTTGCGGCCCAGGACACAGGATCTTCCGCGAAGTGCCGCTGCATGGCACGGTTTTGGAGCGCGTTGTCCAGAGACGCCATGATCATAGACTGATCGAGCACCAGGTAGCGGTGGCCGACGGCGCCGGTCGTTGGGCTGACGGCATCGAAGAAGCCGTCGGAACCGTAGAGTCCGGGGTAGAGGCTGCGCAGGTTCTGGATGTTGGCGTACGCCTGCCGCGGCGCCACATCCAGGGCAAGGAAGGATGCGTACGGCGTGACGACGTCCTCGGTGGCGCACCCGTGGCATTGTGACAGTCCCTCGTTCGGGTGTTCAGCGTTGGCCCCGGTGCCGTAGTAGGGAAGCGTCAGGCCCTCGACGCCGAAGCTGCCGTAGCCACCGCTGTCGTCGGCGGTGCTGGATGGAGACATCCCCCAGACCGAGTAGCCAAGCTTCTGGGTCGCATACTGGATCTGGACCTCGGCGCTGCGCAGGTCAGCGAGACCGAAGCTGTTTGGCCCCCAGGAGGTCTCGGGCACCACCTCGTTGGCCATGAGGGCCTCGAACATGCCACCCGAATAGGTCGGGATGAAGGTCAGATCGCTTCCGGGATAGGTGTAGTGCCCCTCCCACACCAGAAACTGCTGGCCCGACTGCGGATCCGTGTAGGTCTGCCAGTGGCCGCCCATCGGCCACTGCCCCTGCCAGGAGAAGTCGGGGTCCGTGGCCTGGCAATCGGAGTACGGAGCCGGCGGTGGAAGTTCCCGCCAACTGCGCCACCACACATTCCCGGGCATCTGGCGCAGCCCCATACCGATGTAGGCGGAGATGCGGGGATCGCTGTAGAGAGCTCCGTTGTGGTAGTAGTGTTCCCAGTTGTCACCCTGACTCGGCGGCAGCCCGACGTAGTAGCCGCCGAACATCTGACCGGTCGGCTGATTGCCAGGAACGCTCGGATTGGTGTTGCAGTGCGTCTCCGGACCATTGTCGTAGAAGAGGCTGAAGTTCATCGGGCTGAGGAGGCTGTCCACCAGGTGCTTCAGCTCGGGCATGGCCTCCCGGACAACAATCAACCCCGACGCGTACCAGCCGTTGTCAACGTTGGAGACGAAGTAGCAGTTGTCGAAGGTCGGCGTGGTCTCCACTGAACAGTCGATGTCGCCGGGATTCCTGATGGTGTCACCGTTGGTGGTGTCATACCACTGGTAGAGGAATCCATCGTAGCGCTTCAGCGCCTGCACCTCGGTCAGCGTCGACTCCAGCAGTGCGTCCGCCTGGGGCCGGCGGATCAGACCGAGGTCGTTGGCGGCGACGACGGCCCAGAGGTAGACGCCGATGTCGGCTGCCGAGGTGTAGTCGCCGTGAGCGGTGGGTGTGGACGAACCACCGGCAAAGGTGACGTTGTCCATCGGCAGATGCGTGTTCGGATCAACGTCGACGCTGTAGAAGTGCCACGTGGCCCGGGCGATGCTGAACAGGTTCGCCTGCTGCGCGCTGGTGAGACCGCCGTAGTTCTCGACGGAGCTTCCCTCCCCGCCGGCGGCACTCGCCTGCAACGGCGCCAACGTCAGCGCGATGAGAGCCGCTGCCACCGGCCAGCGCCTCAGCTTCTCCGAGCCGAACGGTCTCTCTCTTCTCGTCACAGGCCTCGGCTCGTCCTCATGGCTGTCCTCTCCCTTCCGGCGCGACCGATTCGGCGTCCTCGCGCTCGAGACGCAGGCGAGCCACCCCGGGCATCGGCAATTCCGCCTCCAGCTCGGCGCTGTCCGCTCGGATCTCGAACTCGTCCAACGCGACGTCCCGGCGCAGCGCGCCACCTCGTAGATGGTCAACCGTTCTGTCACGTCGCCCTCGCGCGCGGCACTCCACCCAAGGGCCAACGGCCTGGGCGAGGTCCCGGCCGCCCGCGCCGTGAGCGGCCGCGATGAGAATGGCGTATCCGGCGGCTCGGGCGGACCGCTCCGCACCCCGGATGACCTCATCCGAATACAGGAGGGTCTCGTGACCAGACTCGGTACTAGGATCGTCGAGGTCGGGAAAGATCAGCCCGATGACCCCGTGCAGCCTGCTGGCGAGCCCGCGGGCCATCCCGTTGGGCGCGTATCCGACGGCCTTGACTACCGCCAGCACCCGCTCGGGCTTGGCCGGGGCCACCACCGCCTTCCCCCAGTACCCGCGACACGGACGAGATCCTTCTTGAAGTGGCTACAAGCGCTCGCAGCCGCACGTAGCATGCTCCGAGCTTCCCTGCTCGTCAACTTCCTAAATCCTCGCCGGCTTGCAGAGCGAGGCCTGCTCGCGGTGGCCAGGCGGGGCAGCGGCCGGTGAGCCTCTGGGCGACCCACGACCCCAGCTGCGAGGGTGCCGTGGATCCGCGGGCTCGGCCGCACGCCCGACCTCAACCAGCCCGCGCGGCGCGGTGTGTCCCGGTGGTGCGGGGCGCGCCCACCTGTCGCTTGCCACCCAGAAGGGACCGCCTTGTTGCCACAAGGAAGGGACCAACGCGGGACTTGCGGAGCCGGTCGGGTGGGCATCATCGGTGACGGCCAGGCGGACGTCAACGGCTTCTGGATGAGGGATGCCCACGGGCCAGGTCCTGGAGGTCATGCCGGTCGCCTTCGGGGCCGCTCAGGGCTCCTGGCGGCACACGACTGACCGGATCTGGGCGCTCGGCTTCTTCAGGAGCCGTGGTGGCTTCGCGGCCGGGCAGCTGCGGCTTCTCGCGCTGCCGGTACGAGGGACCCTCGATGACCAGCTCGTAGAGATCGGCGGGCCAGCTCTGGATCTGCCGGCTGCTCAAGCTGTGCTCGCTCCCTTGCGATCCGCTCCAGCACCGCTGGCGTGAGCTTCGCTTCCGTTTCGGCCCCGGCTTGGCCGGCACCACCGCGCCCAACCCCTGGCGCACCAAGCGCTGCACCGTGTTCTCATGCAGTCCGAAGGCAGCGGCATGCCACCGTACATCACCGCGGAGCGACCATCGCTGCGCAGCAAGGTCAGCCGATCATTGATCACCGCACCCGGGACTGCCTCGAAGAGTGATGTCTCTGCGTGTGCAGCGGGCTGAGACGACACCGGCAGTTATGCCATCTCTGGACTCAACTGTCAACTGACGTTTGCTGACCACCCGCCGATCGAGATGCCCACATCCCTGGAGTCCCATTCGTGCAACTGTCCTTCGGCGGCTGGCTCAGGGAACGGCCGCCTGACCAGCATGGCACCCCAACTCGTCGGCTAGAACGAGATACATGGCATGCGACCACAGCAGCTGTCGGGCAGGACGGCCCCCCTGCCGGACCCATTCCTGGTATGCGAACGGGTCGCGGTGAATGCCGTCCACCTGCTCGGGCAGACTACCGTCCGGACCAGCCTGCTCTTCGATCCATGCTAGACACTGGCGCGCGTCATCCGACTGGCCAGCGCTGACACAGCACCAACCGTACCACGCCGTAAGGAGGGGCCACGAGCCGCCGCCGTAGTAACGGTCGCCCTGGTAGCGAGAGATGCCGGGGTATCCCAGCTCCGAACGGACGGCCTCGGCGGTTTCGACGCGAACAGCCTCCTCGACGGGGGCGACAGGGAAGGGCATGGACAGCCAAAGGAGGCTCGCATCGATGCTCCTGCGGCCGATCGACTTGACCAAGCGTCCGTCTAGGACCGCATGCTCGGCCACAAAGGTGTCAATAGCCTCAGCGGCCCTGCTCGCACTGAGGCGGTTGGTAGCGGACCCGGCGCAGTGCAGGCCAGTGGCGATACAAGCCAGCGTGGACGTGTGGACTCGCTCGCCATCCTCTTCCCAGCAATCGAAACATGGCAGGGGCCAGAGATGCTCCAGCTGCCGGCACAGGAACTCGATCGGCTGCGCGAACTCATCCCAGAGTCGCGAGCTTCCGCTCAGGCGCGCATGCTCACTGAGACCCCAGAGCCAGGTGCCATACCCGTCCAGCTGGAAGTTTGGCCACCCGTCGTCGGCGACTTGGCCCTCCATCGTGAACCGAGTCGGAGGAAAGGCGCTATTGGTGGACCCATCAGATTCGAGCCCTTGACCGCGCATGAAATCGTTGATCGCCTTGGCCACAAAACGATAGAACCTGGCGGCTGCCTGGTGGCGACCCCAGCGGTCGAGCGCATAGGCGCAGAATGTGCCGTCCCGTACCCAACAGAAGTGGTAGGGGCGGAAGTCCGGGGAAGCGATGAGTGCGCCCGACGGGTGCTGCCCGGCGGCCAACGCTTCCAGGCTGCGGTCGATGAGCCACCCGGTCGCGGCGGCGCCACTGTCGGTCATGCCGTGAGGTACCTGCGAGCCGTGCCGTCAAGCCCTGTGTTCGGGGGAAGGGGGAACGACTCAGGCGGGACCAATGCCGCGGCTCCCACCGCCGACGCCGCGCTGGGCGGCCTTCCGCCCGTGACCCGCGCCCCTAACACCTTGGGGGGGAAAAGGGCACCTGGCCGAGGACGACCCGGACTTGGTGCGTGATGCCGTCGTCGGCGAGCGGGATCGCGGCGATGCCGTCCGGCAACTCCTGCCCGTCTAGCTGGGACGCTGCCACGCCGCGACTGACCCCCTGTGGGTTCTCCACGACGATCTCGTACCTGGCGGACTGATAGCGGAAGTCGATCTCATAGCCCGGCCACTCGTGGGGGATGCAGGGATCCATCAGGAGCGTCTTCCCGCGCAAACGGAATCCCAGGATCCACTCGACGCCGGCCTGGTACATCCAGCTTGCCGACCCGGTGTACCAGGTCCATCCACCGCGGCCGATGTGCGGCGGTTGGGTGTAGACGTCAGCCGCCATGACGTACGGCTCCACCTTGTAGCGATCGACCTGGGACGGGGTGCTGGAATGGGTAATGGGGTTCAGTATGGAGAACAGCTCGGCCGCCTTGTCGCCGTCGCCCAGCGCGGCGAAGGCGAGCACCGACCAGATGGCTCCGTGGGTGTACTGGCCACCGTTTTCCCGGATGCCCGGCAGATACCCCTTGATGTAGCCGGGATCGACGTCGGAATGGTCGAACGGCGGGGCGAACAGCAGGACCAGACGGTCACCGCGTCGAACGAGGTACTCGTCCATCTTGGCCATCGCCCGCCCCGCGCGGGGAGCATCGGCGACTCCTGACAGGACGCTCCACGACTGGGCGATTGAGTCGATCCGACACTCAGCGTTGATGGCCGAGCCGATCGGGGTGCCATCGTCGAAGAAGGCTCGGCGGTACCATTCGCCGTCCCAGCCGTCGCGCTCGAGCGCCAGCCTCAGCGCCTTCATGTGAAGTCGCCAGCGCTCCGCGCGAGGACGCTCACCGCGAGCCTCGGCGATCGGAGCGAAGGCGGCCAGGACCGTGTGCAGGAACCAGCCCAGCCAGACGCTCTCGCCCCGCCCCTGAGAACCCACTCGGTTCATCCCGTCGTTCCAGTCGCCCGACCCGATGAGGGGCAGCCCGTGAGCACCGGTCGCTAGGCTCCGATCGAGCGCCGCCGCACAGTGGTCGAACAGCGAAGCCGACTCCGGTGAGCGTTCCGGCTGGAAGTTGGCGTCCGTCTGGTCGGGCTGCAGTGTCGGTCCCGAGAGGTATGGGATGGTCTCGTCGAGAACCGCCGTGTCGGCCGTGACCGCGAGGTAGCGATCGACCGCGTAGGGCAGCCAGAGGCGATCGTCGGAGATCCGGGTTCGGGGGCCTCGACCCGACGGCGGATGCCACCAGTGTTGGACGTCTCCCTCGGCGAACTGATGGGCCGCGGCCCTCAGGAGGTGTTCCCGGGCGAGCTCGCGCTTCGCGGTCACCAAAGCGACGACGTCCTGGAGCTGGTCGCGGAACCCGAAGGCACCGCCCGCCTGGTAGAACGCCGTCCTCGCCCACAGCCGGCACGCGAGCGTCTGGTAGATGAGCCAGCGGTTGAGCATGATGTCCATCGAGCGGTCGGGTGTCCGTACCTGGATGGTGCCCTGGGCATCGTCCCAGAAGCTCGCCACGCCGCGCAGCATGGCCTCGGGGTCGGCCGCTCGCCCACGCCGGATGAGGTCGGCCGCCGAGGAGGCCTCGTCCGCCTCGCCGAGCAGTACGAGGACCTGGGTCCCCGCTCCGTCGGCGAGCTCGAAGCTGGTCTGCAAGGCCGCGCAAGGATCCATGCCGGCTCCTGCGGCACCCTGCAGCCGGTGTCCGCGGTCCAGGCCGGCGGGTCGCTCCAGACCGCCATTGCGCCCGAGGAATTCGGTCCGGTCAGCCGTCCACGCCGTCTGCCGCCCGCCTAGGTCGAGGAAGGCGACCCGGCCGGCGAATTGGCTATTCCACGGGTTGCGCACGAGGAGCGCCTGGGTCTCAGGCTCCAGTGCCGTGACGATCCAAGGGGCGCTGGTCTCGCGCGAGGTGCCCAGGGCCCATTCGGCATAGGCGGTCACGGAGAGGCGCCTGGAACGCCCGGATCGGTTCACGATGGTCAATAACGAAACCTTCAGAGGATCATCGAGCGGCACCAACTGAACCAGGTCGAGGTCGATGCCGTCGTGCAGGTGCTCGAACCGGCTGTATCCGGGCCCATGGCGGACGACGTACGTCGAGTCCTCGCAGCGGGTCGGCTGGGCCGCCGGACCCCACAGCTCGCCGCTGTCGTCATCCCGGACGTAGATCGCCTCGCTCGCCGGGTCGCTGACGGGATCGTTGGACCATGGGGTGAGCTGGTTCTCTCGGCTGTTCCCCGACCACGTGTAACCCGAACCAGACTCGGAGACCTGGAACCCGAATGACGCATTGGCGATCACGTTCAACCAGGGCGCGGGGGTGGATTGCCCTGGGCCGAGGATGGTGACGTACTCACGCCCCCCATCGGCAAAGCCACCGAGCCCGTTGAAGAACTCCAGATCCGGAAGCGGGGCGGCCACCTGGTTACCTGATGGTCTCGAACCGGAGGGCGTTGCGGGTGGAGCGATCCTCCCGGGACGCTCCAGGCGGTTGACCTGATCGGCAAGACTGCCCCGGCGGCTCAGCAGCACCGCCCGGGCGGCCGTCTGGAGGAGGGTGCGCTCTTCGGTGGAGAGCCGGTCCCCGCGCAGCATGTACACCCTCCCGTGGTCCGGATGGCCCTCGTGGTCCGGGATCGAGTCGCTCGTCCGCACGAGGGTCTCGAGCAAATCGTGGAGGTCCTTACTGGGGGTGACGCCATGCTCCTGGAGGATCACAAGGTCAACGTCGAGAAGCTTCAGCCGCCAGTACTCATGCGCGCGAAGCAGCTGCCGGACGATCTCGAGGTCCTGGGCTTCGGCGACCCGCACCAAGATGATGGGCAGGTCACCCAGGATGCCGTGCGCCCAGAGGCCGGGTGCTCCGCGCTCGTTGCGGGCCAGCACGTCCGCCGGCGGGCGCAGCGACGGATCGGAGTAGAGGACCCGGTTGGCGAGGCGCTGGAAGAGGTGGGCCTCGTCGGCCTCGATCCCCAGGTTCCGAAGCTGGACCTGGGCCTGCGTTGCGGCCGAGGTCGCCACTCGTTCGAATGTGCCCGGCTGACGGTACCTGTCCGCCAGGTCCAACACCTGCTCCCGCGACTCGGCGACGACCGTCGAGAAAACTGCGTGGGCGGTCGCGCCCGGGGCGATCGTGATCCGGTACCGGAGGCTGAAGATCGGATCCAGCACCGCGCCGACCGTGTTGGAGAGTGGGCGTCCCTCGATGACCAGGACCGGTGAGCGGACCGACCGGCCCCGACCCAGGAACCGGGCGCGATCCGTTTCGTACTGGATGGCCTCGCCGGTCTGCCCTTCGACCGCCGCGACATGTGTGGCCCAGATTGGCTGCTCGTCGCTGGAGCGGGGACGGCGGGTCGCCAGGAGGGCGCCGAGCTCGGGGACGAATTCGGTCTGCACGAACAGCTTCTGGAATGCTGGGTGAGCGGCATCGGCCGCCGGCGCTGCAAGAGCGATCTCCGCGTATGACGTCAGTTCGATCTCGCGACCGTGGGAGCCGAGATTGGTCAGTGACACGCGGCGGACCTCCACATCGTGCTCAGCCGACACGACGACGGTCATGCGGGTCGCGATCGATCCGTCGCGACGGGAGAACTCCGCGTGATCCTCCGAGTAGGTGACCTCGTAGCTGTCTGCTTCCGTGCCGCTGGGCTGGTGGCCTGCCGACCACACCGCGCCGCTGTACACGTCGCGCAGGAAGAGATAGCTGCCGCACAAGTCGCGAGTCACGTCCTCGCGCCAGCGGGTCACCGCCAGGTCGCGCCAGCGACTGTAGCCGGATCCCGCGGCCGTCACCATGACCGCATACCGTCCGTTCGAAAGCAGGTGGGTCCGCGGAACGGCATCGTGGGGCGAGGAGAAGTGTCGAGGGACCAGCGGCACCAGATCACCTGGGTCGGCGGCGCTCTTCACCTCTTCAGCACGCAGGCCACCCAGGAGCCCACCGGACGGCATCGGCTGCTGGGGCAGCGGCTACGTCGCCTAGACGATCGGGTCGCCACGGGAGCACTCCACCATCGCGCGGTCATTGAGGGCGCTGCCGAGAGCACCAGCGCTATGCCCTAGTGACACGCCAGTGTAGATCTTCACGGCCGCGACCAGCGGGCCCTCGGGGCGCCGGCGCCGTCGAGGACATCGACTTCCGCCACCCCCGCGGGCTGGACCGCTCCCAGGTCCTGAGCCTCGCCACCGCCCAGCGGGTGACCGGGCATCACAACATCCTGATCGGGGGGCCGACTGGCTGTGGCAAGTCCTTCCTCGCCTGCGCGATGGCTCAGGCGGCGATCAGCGCCAGTCGCACCGCCCTCTACCAGCGGGTGCCACGGCTGCTCTTCGACCTGGCCCTGGCCCGCCTCGACGGCCGCTCGCCCCGTCTCCTGCTGACGCTGGCCGGGGTCGATGTCCTCGTCCTCGTCCTCGACGACCTTGCCCTGCGGCCGCTCACCACCGACCAGGCGGCAGATCTCCTCGAGGTCATCGAGGACCGACATCTTTGAGGATTGTCGGGTCGGCGATAAGCGGCGGACAAACTGCCTTGCTGCAACTCGATACCAACTCGGCAGGAGGAGGCTGGAGCCCAAGGTGGGAATCGAACCCACGACCTACGCCTTACCAAGGCGTTGCTCTACCTCTGAGCCACTTGGGCCGGGCCACGGAACCGGGAGATGGTACCCGATGACCGGTGACGGCGAGGCGCCTGACCCGCCTGCACCCATTCTCCGCCAGGTGGGCCGCCGCCACCAGCCCCAGCCGGGGCCGCGCGGGGAGGCGTCTCCGGCCGGCAACCGGGTTGGTGTGGTCCGGAGGCCTGAGCCTCTCCGCTTGACGGGGCGACCCGCCTGAGGTCACCATCCGGGCTGCCCATGGACGTCGAGAACCGCCTGCGCATCAGTGGGCACGCGGAGACCAAGGTCATCCCCGATCGGGCCTGCTGGACGGTGACCGTTCGGGTCGAGGACGACGATCGTGAGGCCGCGTTCCATCGCTGCGCGACAGCCCGGGAGGGCCTCGTCCAGCGGCTCCAAGCGGTCGAGAAGGACTGCGTGAGTGCAGGGCGGATCGCGGTCGCGGAGGAGATCGAGTACTACTGGGTGGTCAGCAATGAGCTGCGCGAGGAAGTGGCGCGACAGCTCGAGCGGACGACGCTCCCCAAGAGGGTTGTCGCCCAGATCGGCGAGCAGATCGGCGAGCAACGGCGGCGGCGGCGCTGCTTCGCGGCGACGGCGGCACTCGGGGTGGACGTGGCCGTCGACGTGAGCGGCGCGGTGCCCCAGCTGCTGGTCGCCCAAGACGTCTCGTCGAGCAACGGGCCGTGGTTCAGGATCTCGCGGGACGAGGAGATCAGCGACGACCTGCGTGCCAGGGCGGTGGAGAACGCTCGCGCCCGCGCCGCGGCGCTTGCCAACGCGGCTGGGCGCAAACTGGGTCGAGCCCTGGTCATCTCCGACCGCGACGAGTCGCTGGCAGCTCTCACCGGCTCCGGGAATGGCACGTCACTCGCCGAAGGCGGAGGGCCCCGGTTCGCTGCGGCGCGGGCAATGAAGATGGCCGCCCCGATGGGCGGACCGCAGGAGGAGTCGGCCCCCACCGTCATGGAGATCACGCCCGAGCCGGTGGAGATGTCAGAGACGATGACGGTGGTCTTCGAGCTCGTCGACCGCGACTGATCGCGCGCGTCCGCCGGTCACCTTGCAAAATGCGATGTCAGTTTCAGAATCCGGAGCCGACGGGGAGATTCGAACTCCCAACCTACGGTTTACAAAACCGCTGCTCCACCGTTGAGCTACGTCGGCCGGGCGGACGGCTATCTAGGTTAGTCGACGGCCGCCGGGAGCAGGAGTATTCGGGCCGCCGGCATCCCCACGCCGGATCGCCTCGAGCTGGCGGCGGACCTCGGGGTCGATGCGGCTCTCCAGCCGATCGGAGACCGTCCCCTTCTCGTCGCGGCGCCGGATCTCCCCGGAGCGCTCGCCCTCCGCCCGCTCCACCTCGGCCTGGAGGGCCCGGGAGCCCATGGTCGGGACACCCATCCCCCGGACCAGGTCGCGCTGGAGATGGTCGTCGGTGGCGAGGATCATCTCCAGGACGGTTCCCCGGCGGGAGGCCTCGTACATCAGACGCTCGATGACGTGGTCGGCGCTCTCGTGAGCGTTGCCGTAGCGGACCTCGACGCCCTCGACGATCTCGCGGTCGACGCTGCCCACCACCCGCCGCCGGGCGTCGAAGACGACCAGGACCTCGTTGCCGGTGATCGCCCGGTACTCGGCGAGCCGGGTGACCAGGCGCCGGCGCGCCTCCTCCAGGCTCTCGGTGCGCATCGCCCTGGCCAGGTCCGGCCAGGCGTGCAGGATGTTGTACCCGTCGACGACCAGCCGGCTCACCGGGGCGCGAAGCCCCGCTGGCGGAATGCCTCGTAGAGGATGGCCGCACCCGCCGCCGCGGCGTTGAGGGAGGCCACCCGGCCCACCATGGGCAGCGCGACAAGGCGGTCGCAGCTCCGGCGGGTGAGCTGGCGCAGCCCCTCCCCCTCTCCGCCGATGACGATCGCCGTCGGCTCCCGGTAGTCGACGAGGTCGTAGCGCTCGTCGGCCTCGGCGGCCAGACCGACGCGCCAGATCCCCGCCTCCCCGATCTTGGCAAGGGCCTGGGCCAGGTTGGGGACGCTCAGGAAGGCGAGGTGCTCGCTGGCCCCCGCCGACGCCTTGACGGCGGCGGGGGTCAGCCCGGCGGCGCGGTGCGCCGGCGCGATCACGGCGTCGGCGCCGACGGCCTCGGCGCTCCGGATCAGGGCGCCGACGTTCTGCGGGTCCTGGATCCCGTCCAGGAGGAGCAAGAGCGCCGGCGGCCGGCAGCTCTCGAGGATGTCCTCCAGCCGCTGCGGGGGCCGTCCGTGGAAGTAGCCGGCCACCCCCTGGTGATGCTCGGTGTGGGCGATGTCGTCGAGCCGGCTGCGCGAGGCCATCTCGATGGGGATTCCCCGCCCGCCGGCCAGCTCCATGATCTCCCGGAGCCGGGGTTCGTCCCCGAGCCCCTCGGCGACGACCAGCTTGCGGGCGGCGCGCCCGGCCCGGAGTGCCTCGCGCACCGGGTTGCGCCCGTAGAGGATGTCCACCTGCGAAATGCCGCCTCGGAAAGGACTCTCAGGCGCGCTTCCAGCGCTGTCCCTGAGCGGTGTCCTCGACCATGATGCCGCGCTCGAGAAGCTGCGCGCGAATCCTGTCGGATTCGGCGAAGTCCCGGGCGGCACGCACCGCGACCCTCCGGGCAAGCAGCTCCTCATCCTCGGGACTGAGGGCCGACGCGGCACGCTCCCGATCGACGAGGGGGAGCACCCCGAGGACGGCATCCGCCTCCTCGACGAGGGCGATCAGCTGCTGCCTCACCGCCACCGACGGGGTGACGGCATCGAGCAGCCGGTTGAGGTCCCGGATCGCGCCGAAGAGATGGCCCACCGCCTCGGGCACGTTGAGGTCGTCGTCCATGGCCCGGGCGAAGGCGTCAGCGGCGGCCGCGGCCCGTGCCCCGATCTCCTCGCCGCCGCTGCCGGCCCCGAGGCTCCGCACCCGGTCGCGGAACTCGGTCAGCCGGCCCACCGCCTCATCAGCCGCCCGGAGGGGCGCCTCGTCCCAATCGAGTGTCCGGCGGTAGTGGGCGCCGGTGATGAGGAGGTAGCGGATCGCGGCGGGACGGTAGCCGGCCGCCAGCAGGTCGGGAAGGGTCCGGAAGTTGCCGAGCCGCTTGGCCATCTTCTCCCTGTTCATGGTGAGGTGCTCGCCATGGCACCAGATCCGAACAAAGGGCTTCCCGGTGGCCGCCTCGGATTGGGCGATCTCGTTCTCGTGGTGGGGGAAGATGTTGTCGACCCCGCCGCAGTGGATGTCCAGGCTCTCGCCGAGCAGGGCCATGCTCATCGCCGAGCACTCGATGTGCCAGCCGGGGCGGCCCCGTCCCAGGCGGGTGTCCCAGCCGATGTCGTCCGGCCCCACCGTCTTCCAGAGGGCGAAGTCGCGAGCGTCCTCCTTGGTGTAGTCGTCGGCATCCACCCGGCCGCTCCTCCCGGCCACCAGCCCGGCGGCGGGGATGCCCGAGAGGCGCCCGTAGCGGGGGAACCCGGCGATCCGGAAGTAGATCCCCCCGTCACTGCGGTAGGTGACCCCCTTTGCCTCCAGGCGCTCGATCAGGGTCACCATCTCCTCGATGTACCCGGTGGCCCGCGGGTAGTGGTGGGCCCGGCGGATGCCAAGGGTGTCGAGGTCGGCGAAGAACCCCTCGATCCAGGGGGCGGTCTCCTCCGCCAGCCTCTGGTGGTGCTCGGTGGCGTTGTGGATCAGCCGGTCGTCCACGTCGGTCAGGTTCATGACGTGGGTGACCCGCGGGAAGCTGCGCTCAAGCCAGCGGCGCAACACGTCCTCGAAGAGGAAGGTCCGGAAGTTCCCGATGTGGGCACGGTTCCAGACCGTCGGGCCGCAGGTGTAGAGGCGCACGTGGCCGGGCTCCAGGGGTGTGACCGTCTGGAGCCGGCGGGTGAGGGTGTCGTGGAGGCGAAGGCTCACGGGCGATCAAGGATATCCGTGCGAGCAGGTGCCCGCGCTGATCCGCTACGTTGGCTCCCGTGAGCGTCGACGATCCGGCAGGCGTGCTCCGCTCCACCAGCCTCGACCCGGGACCGCACAGCCGCATCTTCGAGACCAGCTGGCCGGTCCGGCTGGGGGACGCCAACGAGCACGGCCGGCTCCGTCTCGACGCCCTGGCCCGTCACCTCCAGGACGTGGCCACCGACGACAACGACGACTCCGGCATGCGCGAGGAGCCGCTCATCTGGGTGGTGCGGCGGGCTGCGATCACCATCGAGCGCTGGCCTCGGTACCTGGAACGGATCGACTACCGCACCTTCTGCACCGGCGCCGGGCCCCGATGGGCGGAGCGGCGGACGTCGGGCCGGGGCGCGGCCGGCGGCCACCTGGAGGCCGCGGTGCTGTGGGCCGCGGTGGATGCGACGACCGGCCGCCTGGCGCTGCTCTCGGAACGCTTCGACCAGGTCTGGGGCAAGGGCGTCCGCCAGGTCTCGGCACGGCTCCTCCATCCCCCGCCTCCAGCCGGAGTCGCGAGCCGGCCGTGGGCCATCCGTGCGACCGACCTCGACGTGGTCGGCCACGTCAACAACGCGGCGTACTGGCAGGCCGTCGAGGACGAATTGGCCCGCTGCCTGCCCGGCCGCATCCCCGTGGCGGCCGAGTGCGAACACCGGCTCCCGATGGACCTCGGCGATCAGGTCAGGGTGGTCTCCGAGGTGGAGGGCGAGACCCTGCGGCTGTGGCTGGTCGGCGACGGCGGGGTGCATGCCTCGGCAGTCGTCACCACCGAGCCCCCCGACTAGCGATCACGGCTCTGGGCGCCGATGCCTTCATCAGGGGCCCGCCGGGCTCGCGCGATCGGTCAGCCGACCTCGAGAAGCGCGACCGCGGAGGCCAGGATCCCCTCACCGCGACCGGCCGCCCCGAGCCCATCGCCGCTCGTCGCGGTGACGGTGACGGTACCGGGCGGAGTGGCGAGCGCCGCGGACATCGCCTCCCCCATGGCTGCGAAAAACGGTGCGAGCCGCGGCCGGGCACATACCAGGGCCACCTCCGCGCTCGTCACCCGGGCGCCCGCCTGCGCCAGCTTCGCGGCCACCAGCTCCAGGAACTCGTGGCCACTGACCCCGCGCCAGCGCTCTGCGTCGGAGGGGAAGTGGTCGCCCATGGTCCCGAGTCCCGCCGCACCGAGGCAGGCGTCGGCGAGGGCGTGGGCGGCCGCGTCGCCGTCGGAGTGACCGGCGAGCCCCAGGTCCGACGGCACCGGAACGCAACCGAGCATCAGCGGCCGTCCCGGCTCCAAGCGGTGGGAATCCAGCCCGTGCCCAATGCGAAGAGTCATCGACCACCACTCCCCTGCAGCTCACCGCGAAGCCAGACGAGATCCTCGGGGTGGGTGATCTTGCGGTTGCCGATCTCGCCCGGGACGACCGCCACCGGCTCTCCCAGCCGCTCCACCAGCAGGCAGTCGTCCGAGGCGTCCAGCTCGGGCTGAACGGCGTGAGCCCGGCGCAGCAGGGGGGCCGCGAAGGCCTGCGGGGTCTGGACCGCAACCAGCGCGGCGCGGGGCAGGGTCTCGACGACCATCCCCGCCTCCACTCTCTTGATGGTGTCGACGCAGGGAATGGCCGCGGTGGCGGCTCCGTGGGCGCGGGCGGCGGCGATGACCGCCTCGATCAGTCCGGGCGACACCAGGGGCCGCGCGGCGTCATGGACCACCACGATCTCGGCGTCGCCGACCTCGGCCAGCCCGGCCGCCACCGAGTCACGGCGGCGCGCGCCACCGGGCACGCACCGAACCCCGGAGAGGCCGAGAGCGCGGGCGGCGTCAAGGATCGCGGCATGACGAGCCTCGGGACAGACGACGATGACGGCGTCGACCGAGCCCACGGCGGCGATCCGCTCGAGGACGTGGACGATGAGAGGACGTCCTCCGGCGTCGGCCCAGACCTTGTCGGTCCCGG